>JADLDZ010000143.1 GCA_020846375.1 Nitrospirales bacterium
GCCGTTCGAGGTCTTTACCAACATCGGGAAGGCGGGCGGCTGCGCCGCGAGCCAGGCGGAGGCCATCGGCAGGCTGATTTCCCTCGCCCTCCGCTCCAACGTCGAGCCCGAGGAGATCTGGAAGCAGATGAAGGGCATCTCCTGCCACCAGACCTCATGGACGGAGGGGGGGAAGATTCTTTCCTGCGCCGACGCCATCGCAAAAGCGCTGGAGAAGTATCCCCATCCCGTCAACGGGAACAGTGCGGGGAGCGGCGCAGCCAGGCACCACGATGTGATGCGTATCGGCGCCTGCCCCGAGTGCGGCGGCACGGTGGAGCATGAGGGCGGCTGCGCCGTATGCCACAGCTGCGGCTTCACGAAATGCGGGTAGCGGGATGAGGCCGTCCTGGAGGGAATACTTCATCGAGATCGCCAAGGTTGTCTCCACACGCTCCACCTGCCTGCGCCGGCAGTACGGGGCGGTGATCGTGAAGGACAACGTGATCATCGGCACGGGGTTCAACGGCTCCCCCAGGGGCTACGTCAACTGCATCGATGCGGGCAGGTGCACCCGGAAGGAGCTGAACATCCCCTCCGGCGAGAGGTATGAGCTCTGCGAGGCGGTGCATGCCGAACAGAACGCCATCATCAACAGCCCTCCGGAGAGGATGAAAGGCGCGACCATCTACGTAGCGGGGTTCGAGGCGGACAGGAGCTCCGCGGACGGGAGGCCCTGCCTCCTCTGTTCCCGCATGATACAGAATGCCCAAATCGCCGGAGTGGTGTACCTGAAGAAGGACGGGAACATCGAGACCATCGACGATATCCTCTCCCTTATCCAAAAACCGCTGCCCGAACCGGTCAATGTGATGAACGGGAGGGGTCATCAGGATCTTCAGTTATCTTCTGGACGGTGTCAGGGAGGAGGAGAAGGCCCCCCTGGCCGGTCGCAGCTGTAGCCGCTGCCGCAGGGGAAGCCGCCACCGCAGGAGAAGAGAGTGTGCAGACACGCCCTATATTGAATGCACCCCTGGCGGGAAGACGAGAAGGAGACGCTCCGCCTGGTGAAAGGCTCCTTTTCTCGATAAGGGGAGAGCTGAACGAATCGGGAGGGAAGAACGTTTCGCGGGTCTCCGGGGAAGGAAAGGCGGTGAATGCCTCAGACGGCGGACCTTCTGAATCGCATCGCCTTCATCCTCTTCTTGCGCGCCTCTCTCTGCTTCCGCCTCTCTTTCTCGGACGGCTTTTCATAGAAGCTCCTTTTCTTGATCTCCTTGAAGATGCCTTCCTTCTGAAGCTGACGCTTGAGTGTCTTCAGTGCTTTTTCTACGTCGTTGCCGACAACCTTGATATCCAAGTGGTTTATCTCCTCCCCTGTCTTCTGCCGCCTCCGCCGAAACCGCTCCTTTCACGGGGCTGCTGGGGTTTCGCTTCTGCAACAGTCAGGGTCCTCTCCATGAAGGGCGCTCCGTGCAGAGCGTTGATCGCCTTCTGTGCGTCTTCCTCGGTCGCCATTTCCACGAACCCGAACCCCTTGGGCTGCCCTGTCATCGCATCGGTGATCAGCTTCACCGACTCGACCTGCCCGTGGGCTGCAAAGAGATTCCTGAGGTCGTCTTCCGTTGCCCGAAAAGAGATATTGCCTACATATACCTTTTTCGCCATACCGTTTCCCTCCTTCTGGTGAAATAAAAAAACCCCAAAGACTTTAAAGTCTCTGAGGTTCCAGTAACTTTAAAAGTTATCCTTACTATAACACATATTCGTCCGTTTTGGCACCCGTCCGCAGGGCAAAGTGTCCTCGAGGAGAAGAGAGCGTAGACAAGCTCCGTGCAGTGAGGATGCACTGCACCGGGACAGGGGGTTAAAAATGTTTTACAATATCCCTATGAAAGCAAAGAAGAACCTCATTATCGTGGGAGACAGGGTTCTGATCGACCCCGATGACCGGCTCGACAGGACCACTACAGGACTGTATCTGCCCCCTACCATCAAGGAAAAAGAGAAGGTGCAAGGGGGGTATGTGGTGACCACCGGCCCCGGATACCCTGTCCATGACGCCTCCTCTTCCTCCGAGGAGCCCTGGTCCTCCCGGAGGAGGCAGGAGATGCGCTACATCCCCCTCCAGGCCGTGGAGGGGGATTACGCCCTTTTCCTCAGGGAGTCCGCCATCGAGATCGAATTCGAAGGGAAAAAGTACCTGATCGTGCCCCATTCGGCGGTCCTCGCCCTCGTCCGCACCGAAATCACCGATATGCTCGAAGGATAGTGTGCCTACACACCCTGGGGGAGAGGAGGACTCCCTGCCTCCCCTTTCCGGCTGCGCGTGCTTTCTGAAGGTACTTGGGTGTAGAATACCGGAATCGGTATGCATCGGCATGCCCAGGAAGGACGGCAAGAGGTGTGGCGTGTCGGGAATCTTCTATCTCGTGGCAGGCGTTGTTGCGGGCGGCGCGGTGGCGTGGTATGCTGCACGGGCGTTCCTGAAGGGAGAGCATGCCCACCGGACCGCCGAGCTCCACTCCGGGTATGCCGCCCGGCTTGCGGAGGGCGAGGGAAGGGCAAAGGGCGCCGAAGCGGTTGTGGGGGAGCTGAGGCAACAGGCACAGCAGAAGGAGTCGGAATTGAGCCGGGTTCGGGAAGACCTGGATGCCGAAAGACGCCGGGGAGTGGAAACCGCCACACGGCTGGAGGAGTCGCATAAAAGGCTGGAGGATTCCTACAGGAACCTCGAACAACAGAAGGAGCTTGTCGAGGTGATGAGGAAGGAGATGACCGACACCTTCAGCGCCCTTTCTTCTGCGGCGCTGAAAAGCAGCAGCGAGGACTTTCTCCGTCTCGCTTCCGAGAGCCTCGGAAAGGTGGTGGCGGATACGAAAGGGAAGCTGGGTGAGCACCAGGCGGCCATGGACGGGACCATCAAGCCCCTCCAGGAGCTGCTGAAACGCTATGAGCAGCAGATCAGAGAGATGGAGGAGAGCAGACACCGGACCTTCGGAAGCCTGAGCGAGCAGTTGCGGAACCTGTCCACCATGCAGGAAAAGCTCCAGCATGAAACCAACAACCTGGTGACCGTGCTGCGGAGACCCAAGGCGAGCGGGTCTTGGGGTGAGCTGGGATTGCGCAGAGTCGCCGAGCTTGCGGGAATGACCGCCTACTGCGATTTCTACGAGCAGGAATCGGTCTCCACGGACTCAGGGCGGCTGCGGCCCGATCTGGTTGTGCGGCTCCCCAACGGGAGGATCATCGTCATCGACGCCAAGGCCCCGGTGGACTCCTATCTGCAGGTGGCCTCCGCAGCGACCGAGGAGGAGAGGAAAAGGGCTGTCGCCCATTACATCGGCAGCGTGCGGAGCCATATGAACCTCCTCAGCTCGAAGTCCTACTGGGATCAGTTCGCGCAATCCCCGGAAATCGTGGTCATGTACCTCCCCGGCGAATCCTTCTTCAGCGCCGCCATCGAGCATGACCATAAGCTGATCGAGGACGGCAGCATCAAGAAAGTGATCCTCGCCACCCCCACCACCTTCATCGCCCTGCTCAAGGCGATCGCCTACGGGTGGCAGCAGGAGCAGATGACCCGGAATGCCCAGGAAATCAGCAAGCTGGGAAAGGACCTGTACGAACGCTTTTGCGTGGCGCTGGAGCACTTCTCTAAGACGGGGACCTCCCTCCGCAAGACGGTGGAGTCCTATAATGAGGGTGTCCGGTCCATGGAGACCCGGCTGCTGCCCTCTCTCAGGAGGTTCAGGGACCTCGGTGTATCGAGCGCCAGGGAGATCGAATCCCCCCCGGAGGTCGGGCAGACGCCCAGGAGCATGGGGCACCTTGCCCTGGAATTCGACAAGGAGTAGAAGGAAGATGAACAGGGATGAGCAGATTGACCACGGGAAAAAGGTCCATATCGAGGACCTGAGGAAGTCCGAGACCTGGAGGGTCTTCAGGATACAGGCGGAGTTGGTGGAGGGGTTTGAAAACCTCTACAATGTGGGGCCCGCGGTGACGATCTTCGGCAGCGCACGTCTGGGGGAGGATTCGCCGTATTACCAGCAGGCGGTCAGGGTGTCGAAAATGCTTTCCACCGCCGGATTTTCCGTCATTACCGGCGGAGGCCCCGGGATCATGGAGGCCGCAAACAAGGGCGCGAAAAAGGGGAAAAGCACGTCAGTGGGCCTGAATATCCTGCTTCCCCACGAGCAGATGTCCAACGGGTACCAGGACATCAAGCTCTCTTTCCGCTACTTCTTTGTGCGCAAGCTGATGTTCATCAAGTACGCCATGGCTTTCATCATCTTCCCCGGGGGCTTCGGCACCATGGACGAGCTCTTCGAGGCGTTGACCCTGGTGCAGACCGGCAAGATCGAGTCCTTTCCCATCATCCTCTTCGGACGGTCGTATTGGAAGGGGCTCATCGACTGGATGAAGAGCACCCTGGTGGAGCAGGGCACCATCGGCCGCGAGGATTTTTCCCTGTTTCAAATAGTGGACGATCCTGCGGAAGTATGCGCGCTGCTGGAGGAACACTACCGCGCCTTCGGCGGCC
>JADLDZ010000144.1 GCA_020846375.1 Nitrospirales bacterium
GCCTGAGCGATCACCATTGCCGAAGGAGTGTACAGCAGCCCGAGGTATCCGAGCGGTCCGCTGCGGGAAAGGAGAAGATAGAGGAAGAGACCCACCACAACGGGCGGCAGGCCCATGAAGGTGTTCAGGACGCTTATGATGCCGCTTCTGCCGGGGAAGCTGCTCATCCCCAGCAGTACGGCCAGAGGCAGTCCCGTTGCCGAGGCAAAAACGAGCGCGGTACCCGATACCCTGAGGGAGAGCAGGATGATTTCCCCGAGCGCGGCATCGAGATGCACGATCAGCGAAAAGGCGGTCCTGAAACTATCGGTCAAAAACATGCGGGAGCGCAGGCCGTGACGCTGAAGAGGAGGAGGTGAAGCGCTTTCCCGGTGGGAGCTTTCCCTTCATTTCGCATTGGGGATGAAGAGGGCATTTCCGTTCTTGTCTCTGTAAGAGGCGATGGCGTGCTGCCCCTCCTGTGAGACAAGCCAGTTGATGAGTTCCATTGCCTCTCTGTATTTTACATGGGGATGCTTTTCCGGGTTCACCGCCATGACGCCGTACTGGTTGAAAAGGGCGGAGTCCCCTTCCAGCACGATGACCATATCCAGCGTATCCTTGTCTTTCGTGGCGAGCCAGGTGCCCCTGTCGGTGAGGGTGTAGGCCCTTTTTTCGTTGGCGATCCTCTGGGTCTTTTCCATCCCCTGCCCCGCCTCCATGTACCATTTTCGCCCTTTCGGTTCGATGCCCGCCTTTTTCCAGAGGGACAGCTCCTTTGTGTGGGTGCCGGAGGAATCCCCCCGGGAGAGAAAGGGAGCGGAGCTTTCGGCGATCTTTTTCAGCGCTTCGGCGGCGGAATTCACCCCTTTTATCTTTGCGGGATCGGCGGGGGGGCCTACGAGCACGAAATCGTTGTACATGACGTCGCGGCGGTTCACGAAATATCCCTCTTTCACCGCCTGCAGCTCCTGCTCCTTTGCATGGACGAAAGCCACGTCGGCATCTCCTCTCCTGCCCATTTCAAGAGCGGCGCCGGTGCCGCGGGCGACGACCCGGACCCTGATTCCGGTTTTCTTTTCGAACAACGGAAGGATATGGCCGAACAGCCCGGAATTCTCGGTGCTGGTGGTGGAGGCGCAGAGGAGGGTGGTGTCGGCGGAAGCGCTCCCCGCCGCGAAAAAGACCGCGATGAGCAGAGGAAGGAAAAGGCGGCGTATCATTGTTTCTCCTTTTTTCGTATTTTGTCTATTCCTGGTGCTCCCGGCTCTTCTCTTTCAGAATCGAGGGGACTGCATCGGGGTAGAAGAGGTTTTCCCCGTGTTTCGTGTGCCCGGCGATGAGTCGCTGCCCTTCGGGTGAAGTGACGAAGGAAATAAAGTCCATGGCTCCCCGGTAGTTCACGCCGGGGAAGCGGTCAGGGTTGACCGCGATGACGCTGTAGTGGTTCCGCAGTACGGGATCGCCCGCAAAGAGGAGTGCCAGGCCGACCTGCGTTTCGTAATTGAGGAATGTTCCCCTGTCTACAAGGGTGTATGCCCGCTTCCTGTCCGCCACCAGCAGGGTGTCTCCCATTTTCCCGCCGGTCTCGAAATACCATCCCTTGCCTTTCGGATTGATCCCGGTATCGTCCCATATATCCAGTTCCCTGATATTCGTGCCCGAGTCGTCACCCCGTGAAACGAAAGGGACTGCCTTCTCCGCAATCTCCTCAAAGGCTTCCACCACGGTACGGGCGTCGCGGATTCCGGCGGGGTCCTCTCCGGGGCCGCCGATGACGAAGGTGTTGTGCATGACCGCCCTCCTGTTCACTCCGTACCCCCCCGTAAGGAACTTCTCTTCCCGGGAAGGGTCATGGACAAAGAGCAGGTCCGCCTCCCCTTTTTTGGCGATGCGGATCGCCTTGCCCGTCCCCACGGCAATAACCTCCACTCTGACGGTCCTTTCCGTCGACTCCTCGTAGACGGGAATGAGAATGTCGAAAAGGCCGGAGTTTTGCGTGCTTGTGGTAGAAGCGATAAGCAGTCGTGTATTTTCTTTATTCATTCCGCTTTACCCCCCGTCGTTTACCATAAGTCCTGCTTCTTGGGGAAGTCAAATGCATTTGCTTTATGAATGTCATGAAAATAATTCAGCTATCCATGCGAATGAAATGAATTCATCTCCTGTATTATTTTTTCGAGTTTGACTCAAGCTGTTTCCGTGTTTTTATACTAGAATTTGTACGGATTCGGGTTGCGTCTGTGCTTGCGCAAACAGACCGTGCCGTCCCGTATTCGCGGACAATCCCGGAAGATGGACCGCAACAGGGAGAACAAGTCACACATCAAGGAAAAGAGGATACATACAATGGGGAAACCGGTGAAGATTACGATAAATGACAGGGAAGTTTCCTGCGAAAAGGGGAATACCGTCCTGGAGGTATGCAGAAAAAAAGGGATCTATATTCCCACGCTCTGCTACGACGAGCGCCTTGAGTCCTATGGCGGCTGCAGGCTCTGTCTCGTGGAAATAAAAGGGATGGCCAAGCCCTTGTCATCCTGTACGACGCCGGTCGAAGACGGCATGGAGATCACGACCGAGAGCGAAAAGCTTACCGGGCTCAGAAGAACCATGCTCTCCCTGATCCTCTCGAATCACCCCGATGACTGCATGTGCTGCGAAAAGGCGGGTGACTGCGACCTTCAGGAGATGGCGTATCGGTATAACGTAAAACCCGGTGAATTTACCGGAGAGAAATGGGACCTGCCCGTGAGGGAAGACAACCCTTTCATAACCTATGAGCCTAATAAATGCATCCTCTGCAGCAGGTGCACGAGGATATGCAATGAAGTGGTCATGGCGGGAACGATCGATCTTACGGGAAGAGGCTTTCACACCATGCCTGACACCGCCTACGGCGCTCCGCGCTCCCTGAAGAACTGCGAGTTCTGCGGACAGTGTGTCTCCACCTGCCCGACAGGGGCGCTGACAGACAGGAAAAGCAGGGGCAAGGGGCGCTCTTTCGGAATGAAAAAGGTGAAGACAACCTGTTCCTATTGCGGAACCGGGTGCAACTTCTATCTGAATGTGAAAGACAACGAAGTCGTTAAAGTGACCTCGGACTACGATGCACCGGTGAATAAGGGCAACCTGTGCATCAAGGGACGGTACGGCTACGATTTCATTCACAGCCCTGAGAGGATAAGGACCCCGCTCATAAAAAAAGACGGCGTTTTTCACGAGGCGACATGGGACGAGGCGCTTGAATTTACAGCTAAAAAGTTCAAGGAGCTGATTGAAGAGCACGGACCGGAAAAAGTCGGCGGCTTTTCGTCGTCCCGGTGCACTAATGAAGAAAACTATCTCCTTTCAAAGTGGGTGAGATGCGCAATCGGCTCCAATAACGTAGATAATTGCGCACGGGTCTGACACGCTCCGACGGTGGCCGGTCTGGCCACCAGCCTGGGAGCAGGCGCTGCTACGAATTCACTGAGTCAGATGCCGGATATGGATACCCTCTTTCTTTTCGGATCGAACCCGACTGAAGCGCATCCTATCGTTTCCCTCTGGCTCAAGAAGGCGCTGCGCAGGGGGGCGAAGCTCATCGTCGGAGACCCGCGCAGGACATGGATGGCGAAGCGTGCGGACGTATGGCTGAACCTGAAGCCCGGCAGCAACATCGCCCTGATAAACGGTCTCATTCATGTGATACTGGAGAAGGGCTGGGAGAACAGGGATTTCATCTCCAGGAGAACGGAAGGGCTCGAAGAACTGAA
>JADLDZ010000145.1 GCA_020846375.1 Nitrospirales bacterium
AAGCAGAAGGCGGGCAGCGGGGAAGGGAACAGCAAACAGGCGCCGGCGAGGGCCGGGAAGAACATTTTTTTCATGAGCCGCATTCCGGTAGTATATAATGGCGTGATGCCGATAAATCAAGGTGTAACCGGTCTTCTATCGGCATATGCTATCAAGTACAAGCCGGATGGGATGGCACCTGACCATTATTGTGAAGAATAGCAAAGGAATATACTGTAACAGCAAAGGGAATTGATTTTTTGTCCGCTTTCTGGTAATTTGATGCAAATCTATTCGGAGGTGTCCCATGGCGTGTAAGAGCAAATGCTCGACGACGAAGACGGCAACCACAAAGACGGCTGCAACAAAAAAGACGGCTGCAAAGAAGAAGTAATGCCCCTGTTGCGGGTTCAGGCATCCGCCTGAACCCGTTTCTTCCAAGGAGACAGTATGAAGCGCTTCCCTTTTTTCTTGTCCCTTTTCTTTCTCTTCATGCCCGCTCTTGCCTTTGCAGGGGAAGAGTGCTCCGCCTTCGGGGGACGGTGCAAGGATGCCTGCTCTGCGAACGAGACCGCGGAAAAGGGAGCCTTTCTCGACTGCACCGATACGCAGGAATGCTGCGTTCCGAAGGAAGCGGGCCGGGGTGCCGTCCTCCTGCAGCCCGGGGAGAGCACACTCCGGCTGGTGAGCGACCCGGAAGATCTCTGCGGGGTACAGTCCTGCACGGAGCCGCGCCGCTGATGCGCTCCGGGAGCTGAATATGGTACACTTTCCTTGTTTTGAATCCCGGCACCGCTTCCGGGCGGCGCCTTGCAGGATGTGTTATGGACGCAGAAAAAATGAGACGGCTCGCACGCATTCCGGAGGTGATCACCGACATCCCCTCCCTCCCTCTGGTCGCTTCGAAAGTATTGCAGCTCATTACCGGCGAGAACACCTCCATGAGTGACCTGATGGGCGTCATCTCACTTGACCATTCCTTTGCCTCACGGCTCATCCGGATCGCCAACTCTCCGTACTACACGCGGGACAACAGGGCAGGGGATGTGGCGGATGCCGTTATCCGCATCGGGTTTACGACCGTGAGAGCCCTCGTCTTCGCGGCATCTCTCCGGGACATGGGGCTCATGTCGGACAGTCTCGACAGGGCGCTGTGGGAGCACAATACCGCCGTTGCGTTGGGGGCGACGGTGGTTGCGCGGGAGACGGGCCTCCTTCCCTCGGGGGAGCCGCTTATCCACGGTCTCCTCCATGATATCGGCAAGGTGCTGATCAACCGCACCCTCCGGGAAAAATATGCAGAGGTGATCCGCACGGTACGGGAGCGGAAGATACCGTTCATCGAGGCCGAGCGCGCCCTGCTCGGTTTCGATCACAGCGATGTCGGAGAGTATGTGGCGGAGCGCTGGAACCTCCCCGACTCCCTCTCTTTTGTCCTGGCGAACCATCACCGGGAGGACCTCCTGTCCGTGAAGGATGCCGCCCTGAGGAAGACGGCCCTGGCGGTAAAGGCCGCCGATGCCCTGTGCTCCTCCCTGGGGATCGGGATATCCTGTACCGTCAGTCTTTCGGACGAGGAGTGGAAAGCACTGAAGCTGTCGAGCCCCCGGAAGCGTTCCGGCATCTGCACAAGGATCGGAGAGGAGTTCCCCTCCCACCGGGACTTCATCATGGGGCGGGGGAACTGAATGAAAACTCAGACAGGGGTGAGCAGGGAAGAGGTCGTCTACCGCTACGCAGCGGGAAAGGCGGTCCAGGACCTGCGGGACGGCGGAAAGATCAGCAGCGCCCTCCTGGAGCACCTCGGTGTGTTTCCCCTGCTCCGGTACTGTCAGGCGGAGATCGGAGAAAAGGACAGCCGGTGGCTGCAGGAGATCGTCTCCTCGCAGGAGAGGGAGATTCCTCTCCGCAGGTTCGCGCTGCTGCTGCTCCACCACCTGAAGGACTGTCCCGGGGTGAAGGAATTCCTGTGCGGCCTGTGGGAGAAGACTTCCGAAGAGTATGAGATAAGGCTGGAAGTGGTCTGGAGCCTCCTGGGATGCAGCGACCTTCCCGAAGAGCTGTATAACGATATAGCCTGCAGTTTCTCCCCTGACGACCGGGACAAATGGCTGCCCTCGCTGGTCGAAAAGCTCGGCGGCGATGAGAGGGAGAAGGCCCGGATAAAGGACCTGCTGGACCGGTATTTTACTTCGGAACAGGAACCCGGGTAGCACGGGCGAGAAAAGACCATTTCCCCCGTCCGTCGGTGGACAGGGTGGGTCCCTGTCCTGTTACACTATTCGAGAAGACCTTATTCCCTTTCCCCTCTCCGGTCGCACCCTTCGTAAGGAGAACCACATGGCGCTGATCAGTCTGCACAACATACAGATACGTTTCGGCGGCCCTCCGTTGATCGAGAACGCGGGACTGCATATCGAGAGCGGGGAGCGCGTCTGCCTGGTGGGCCGCAACGGCTCCGGCAAATCCACGCTGATGAAACTGATCTCCGGCGAGCTTGTCCCCGATTCCGGCGAGGTAATCCGGCAGCAGGGGGTCCGGGTTGCCCGCCTGACGCAGGAGGTGCCCCCTGAGCTTCCGGGGACCGTGTTCGATGTGGTGGCCGGAGGACTGGGAGATCTGGTGGATCTGCTTTCCGCGTACCACCGGGTAAGCAGCCGGATGGGTGCCGAAGGGGATGCGTCGCTGATCGAGGAGTTGGAGAGGATCCAGCACGACCTCGACGCACAGGGCGGATGGCGGGCGCACCAGCGGGTGGAGACGGTGCTTTCGCGTCTGCATCTGCCTCCTGATGCGCCTGCCGGCGGGCTCTCGGGCGGCTACAAACGCCGCGTCCTTCTCGCACGGGCTCTCGTCAGCGAGCCCGACCTCCTCCTGCTGGACGAGCCCACCAACCACCTCGATATTGAGGCCATAGAATGGCTGGAGGAGCTCCTCCTCGATTTCAGGGGCACCCTTCTCTTCGTGACGCACGACAGGATGTTTCTGCAGAAGCTGGCCACCCGTATCGTGGAGATCGACTGCGGCCGCCTCACCGACTGGCCCGGGGAGTATGCCGTCTACCTGAAGCGCAGGCAGGCGGAGAGGGAGGCGGAGGCCGGACAGCAGGCCCTGTTCGATAAAAGGCTGGCCCGGGAGGAAGCGTGGATACGGCAGGGGATCAAGGCGCGGCGCACCCGCAACGAGGGGAGGGTGCGGGCGCTGCAGGAGATGCGCAGGGAGCGTCTTGTCCGGCGCGAGGCCCCCGGCTCAGTGCGGCTGCAGACGAACGAGGCGGAGAGGACGGGCAAAGTGGTGGTCGAGGCGCTCGATGTGGAGTACCGTTGGACGGGACAGCCCCTTCTCACCGGTTTCTCCACCACCATCATGCGCGGCGACAAGATCGGGATCATCGGCCCCAACGGTTCAGGCAAGACCACCCTCCTCCGCATCCTGCTGGGCGAGCTTGCCCCTGACCAGGGGACGGTGCGCCACGGGACCCGCCTCGAAGTCGCCTACTTCGACCAGCACCGGGAGCAGTTGGAAGAAGAGAAGTCGGCGCGGGACAACGTGAGTGAAGGCAGCGAGAATGTCTTTATCAACGGAGCGCCGCGGCATATTGTGGGGTACTTGCAGGACTTCCTCTTTCCGCCGGAGAGGGCGCGCCTCCCGGTGAAGGTCCTCTCGGGAGGGGAGCGCAACCGCCTGCTCCTCGCCAAACTCTTCACCAGGCCGTCCAATGTGCTGGTACTGGACGAGCCCACCAACGACCTCGACATGGAGACCCTGGAGCTTCTGGAGGAGCTGCTCATGGAATACAAGGGCACCGTTCTCCTGGTCAGCCACGACCGCGCCTTTCTCAACAACGTGGTGACCGGCACCCTCGTCTTCGGGGAGGGAGGGCGGATTTCCGAATATGTGGGAGGATACGACGACTGGCTCCGTCAGCGCCCGTCCGCCGTTCCGTCCCGTCCCGCAGCAGTGGAAAAGAAGGAGAAGTCCCGTCCGCAGAACGAGCGGCCACGGAAGCTCACCTACCGGGAGCAGCAGGAACTGGAAACACTGCCGCAGCGCATCGAGGCACTGGAGGCGGAGCAGCAGGCGCTCTACCGGGCCATGTCCGATCCCGCTTTCTACCGGCAGGACGGCGATGCCATCGCCGCTGTCCGGACACGGGCGGAGGAGCTGGAGCAGGCAGTGAACGGGGCGTACCGGCGCTGGGAAGAGCTCGAGGCGCGGTAGCCCTTCCTCATGTCCGCCGCTTACGCTTCGCCTTTTCTCCTGCTCTTCAGTATCTGCACCACCTCCCCCTGATTGGGGAATCTTCCCGACTGCGTCTTGGAGAAAACCAGTTCGCCGTCTACTTTAACTTCCAGTGCGCCGTTCACTTTCGACTGAACGAAGGTGGGCTTGACGCCGAACTCCATCTCCACCTGTTTGGCGGTCACCGCGGCAATCGCCCGGTAGTTGCATACGACACAGTACTCGATGACAACGTCTCTGATCGCGGGCTCGCTCTTCGCATGTTCCTGGTTCATCAGCTTTTCCTCCTTTGACGCTCAATAATTGACTTCTTTTCTCTTCTTCCAGGGCGTGTTTGTGAACACGTCCCAGTGCTCCGTCACCGTTGCATCTGCTGGTCACCCTCTCCCTCGCCCTCCCCCCTCAAGGGGGAGGGAAATACTTCTTGGGGACCCCCTCTCCCCTCGGAGGGTAAGGAGATACTCCCAAGAATCCCCTTCCCCAGTTGGGGAGGGAAATACTTCTTG
>JADLDZ010000146.1 GCA_020846375.1 Nitrospirales bacterium
CGGGACAGGCGTAAAAATACTGCGAAAACGGGGTTGCGAAGTGCTCCAGCACGGACTGATGATGGTATCCTCTACGGCACAGTGCTCGATTCAGAAGAGCGGCAGGGCAGGGCAGTCATACACTTTTTGTACGGACAACAGACTGCGCATCAGTGTCTGGGACGAACGGATTTCCGAGTTGACCGGGCGGCCTCCTCTGACTGCAATGGGGAAAAAGTATTTCGAGGTGCTCCCGCGGATCATCCTGGAGGACAGGGATGCCCTTTCCACCGCGGTGAGGAGGAACAAGGCGCTGACCTTCAAGCGGTACTCCTTCAAGTGTCTGCACGGGCAGATCGACGCCGACGTCTCCGTCGAGCCGGTGCGCGACGTGCACGGCAAGGTGAGGAGCCTCATGGTCTCCTTTTTCCCCTACTCCACCTGCCACATGGCGATCAAACTCCAGAGCCTGCAGCGGATCATCGACATCGGCAAGACGGCTTCGACACTCGCCCACGGCGTCAGAAACCCCTTGAATGCCATCAAGGGAGCGGTGGTCCACCTCCGCGAGAAATACGCCGGCGAGCAGACCCTTATCGAGTTTACCCGGATCATGGAGGATGAGATATCGCGCCTCGACAACTTCATCTCGCGCTTTCTCAGCGCCTCCGTCCCCGACGCCGAGCCGACCGGGTCGGATATCAACGCGCTGTTGAAGAGGATCGAGGTGTTCACCTCCATGCAGACCTATGCGGGGAATATCGATACGGTGTACGAGTACGGGGATATCCCCCCGGTGAGCATCGACTCCTTCCAGTTCGAGCAGGCAGTCCTGAACGTGATCAACAACGCCATCGAGGCCATGAGCCCGGGGGGGCGGCTCACGATCAGAACGTCGTATGAAAAGCGCTTCGACACCGATTTCGTTCTCGTGGAGATCACGGATACGGGTCCGGGCATTTCCGACAACAGGGAGGCCGGCCCCTCCGGCGACAGGGGAAGGGGATTCGGACTTTTTATCACCCGTGAAATCATCCAGTTCTATAAGGGCCATATGGAAATCAAGAGCAAAAAGGATGCCGGTACGGTAGTGCGTTTGTATTTTCCGGCACAGGAAAGAGACAGGACACGGAATACGGAATACCGCCCATAACGCAAAGGGAATACATGAGCATACCTCATCGTACTCTTCCCCGGCACCCGCGACAGTGCGGCAACGGGGAGTATGGCACCTGCGCCTTTCCGCCTCCGGCTCCGCATCTGCGCATCCGGCAGGGCGGGATCGTGTCCTGAGAGCGTATCCGTACGAAACATTCCGCTCCTGATGCACTGCAAGGAGATACTAATGAATGAGAAGTGCAACGGTTGTGTCCTGATCATCGACGATGACCCCAATGCGCGCAGGGTCCTTTCGGCGATCCTCTCGGGCGGCGGATACAGGGTTTTCGAGGCGAGGGAAGTGGACGAGGCGGTTACCGTCATCGGCTCCGAGGATATCGATACGGTCATTACGGACCTGAAAATGCCGGGGAGGGACGGGCTGCAGTTCTTCCAGTACGCCTCCGACACCTACCCGGATATCCCCGTGATTTTCCTCACCGCGTACGGCACCGTGGAGTCCGCAGTGGCGACCATTACCCACGGCGCCTACTACTATTTCATCAAACCGCCCGATTATGTGAAGCTGAAGAGCATTCTCGCCCGTGCAGTGGAGCAGAGGCGGCTGAAGAGGGAGCTGGAGAACCTGAGACGGAAGCTCTCGTCGGAGAGCCCTTCCCTCCGCATTATCAGCAACACTCCCGTCATGCTGAACATCATCGAAACCATCGAGGCGGTGCGGGACTCTTCCAGTAGTGTTCTTATCACCGGCGAAACGGGGACAGGCAAGGAGCTCATCGCCCGCGCCCTTCATGACAGCAGCACCCGTGGGGGCAGTCCTTTCATCGCGGTGAACTGTGCCGCTATCCCCAGGGAGTTGATCGAATCCGAGCTTTTCGGGTATGAGAGGGGGGCCTTCACCGGGGCAGCGGCGAGGAGAATCGGAAAGTTCGAGGAGGCGTCGGGCGGCTCGGTATTCCTCGATGAAATAGGGGAGCTCGAGCTTTCCCTCCAGGCGAAGCTCCTCCGCGCTCTCCAGGAAAAGGAGATCGAGCGGCTGGGGAGCAACCGGAAAATAAAGGTCGATTTCAGGCTCGTCTCCTCCACCAACCGGGACCTGCGAAAGGAGGTGGGGGAGGGTGCCTTCCGGGAGGACCTCTTCTACCGCATCAATGTGGTGCATATCGACGTCCCCCCGCTCCGGGAGAGGAGTGGCGACATCCCGCTGCTGGCTGCGGAATTTCTCAACGAGTTCTGCATCCGGGAGAATAAGGTGATCGGTATCGCCGACGAGGTGATGAGACTCTTCCAGGAATACCCCTGGCCGGGAAATATACGGCAGCTGAAAAACGTGATCGAGAGGGCCGTCGTCCTGGTAAAGGGAGATACGATAACCCCCCGCGACCTCCCCGAGGAGTTCCGCCCCCGGAGGCATCGGGAGCTCTCCGCACCCCTCCGCACCCTGAAACAGCTCGAAGTCCACGCGGTCCGCGAGACCCTCAGCAGATGCAACGGCAACAAGTCGCAGGCGGCGCGGATGCTCGGGATATCACGGAAAGCCTTTTACAAGAGGCTGCGGGACTTCCAGCTCCAGTAGCAGGGCAAACGCATAGCCCGTTGCTCAGAGAGTATTCCGTTGCGGGTACCACGCGCGTGCGATTGCTCGCTCCCCTCCTGATGAGAGAGGGGAGCGATCTCTCTTTTCCGTCTTTCTTCGGTCTCACTCTGCCTCTCCTCTCCTCTTGTCTTTGTCATTGCGAAAGGCCGTATCCTGAAGCGATCTCTTTTTCTTTCTCTGTTCCTCTCTTTACCTGTTCCCTCCTGTTTCTTTCCGACACACTTTTCCTGCTCATACA
The DNA here is from genome assembly GCA_020846375.1 of Nitrospirales bacterium. GTDB lineage: Bacteria > Nitrospirota > Thermodesulfovibrionia > Thermodesulfovibrionales > Dissulfurispiraceae > Nitrobium. Next base: position 2,934 of record JADLDZ010000146.1, read on the forward strand.
CAGGGGAATTTCATCTTCGGGGGAAGATGTGTCCGAAAGATACATTATTCTGTGCTTATATTCCAGCAGGTTTGTTCTCTCTGTATCCGATGGAAACAGAAGAGAGGAGGAATCAGGCATCCCGGGCCGCCCGATTGCATGGCGGAGCCGCGGGGTGAGCGGAATCCGGCCGCCGCCGGCCTTCTGCGCGCTCCGCCCTTTTCTTTCCAAGGCGTTGTTTTTCCGGCATTGTCCCTCCTTGCGCGGAAGGGCGGTGCCCTCCCTCTCGCCACAGGCATTGATCTTGCTTTCCTTCCCGGTTTTTATGGGAGAGAAAAAGATACTTATTGTCGATGAAGAGGGGTTTTCCCGCATCTGTTCCGCAATTCTCGAGTTCGAAGGCTATGGCATAGAGGCGGTGACGGATGCGAACGGTGCCGGAGTGCGCCTGGACGGGAGGGATTTCGGGCTGATCATTACCAGCTATCCCTATGGAGTCTTCGTTTTCGAGGAAATCAAACGGCAGAACATCGCCACCATAATCCTCTCCGATCACATTAACGGGGATCTTATCAGCATCCTTGAAGGCTTCTGCAATTCCTACTGTATGATCAAGCCGCTCGACTACCGCAAGTTCCGGCTCCTGGTGCGGCAGGTGATGAACGGAGAACCGAGCACCATTCAGGGGGGATACAATATTGTCTAGGACTCTCTCGACACTGAGCGCCGCGGTCCTTTGCCTTTTCCTCTTCGGAACGGGCTGTTCCGAAGAAGGGAGCGGGGGCAAAGAGGAGCTTTTCAGGAAGGGGCTGCAGATGCTCAATGAGAATAATCCCCGGGGCGCCATCGTGCTCCTCAGAAACGCCCTGGAAGAGGACCCGAACTTTTTCGAGGCCCGCTTCCATCTTGCCCGAGCGTACACCCGTGCGGGCAACACTGACGCCGCGGAAAGGGAGCTGGGGAAAGTGGTGCTGCAGAGCCCTGCATTCCCGGAAGCCCACATCGAGCTTGCCCGTATCCACGTTCAGAAGAACAGACCGGATGAGGCGCTGCGGGAGCTCGGAAAGCTCGGCGGTGATGCCGCCGCCGCAGCGGAAGTATTCGAGATCTCCGGAGGGGCGCATGCCCTGAAGGGGGAGCTGGCGGATGCAGTGGAGCTTCTCAGGAAGAGCATCCGGCAGGACGGCGGCAGGAGTTCCGCAGCCGTATCCCTGGCCCGGGTCTTCCTCATGAGGGGGGAGAATGACGAGGCAAAACGACAGATCGAGGAAGTGCTCCAACGGGAGCCTTCCCGGAAGGACGCCCTGTTCCTTCTCGCAGAAATCCGGACCTCCGGGCATGCGGCCGATGAGGCGATAGCGACGTACGACAGGATCATCAGGGCCTATCCCTCCGACGTGGACGCTCCTTTCAAAAAGGGGGTGCTCATGGTTGGGAAGGGGCAGCACGGACCGGCCCTCGCCCTGGCGGAGACCCTTGTCAGGGACTTCCCGAAGGATGCACAGGGATACAGTCTGAAGGGGATGGCGCTCTTCTACCGCAAGCAGTTCAACGATGCCATCATCGCCCTCCAGAAGTCTCTGTCCCTCGCGCCCAGTACGGGGGGGTATTATTTCCTGGGGCTCAGCCATTATTACCGGAATGAGCCGGAGCAGGCCCTGAGCCAGCTGCAGAGGGCGCTGGACCTCACTCCTTCCTTTACCCAGGCCCGGATACTCGTCGCCCTGGTGCTCCTGCAGCAGAAGCGGACGGACGACGCCATCACCGAAGCGGGAAAGGTGCTCGAGGGCGACAGGGACAACGCCCTCGCCCATAACATACTCGGCAGCGCCTATATGGCGAAGGGGCTTTATGACGAGGGGATGGCGGAGCTGGACAAGGCGGTCGCTCTGGACCCGAAGCTGGTGGAAGTGCATATCAAGAAAGGCCTGTACCACCTCAACAGGGGCAGGCTCGGCGAGGCGGAAGCCGAGCTGCGCACCGCCGTGCGGATCACTCCCGAAGTGCTGAATACGCGCCTGATCCTGGCTTCGTATTACCTGAAGGCAAAGGAATACGGGAAGGCGGAAAAGACCCTGCGCGAAGGGCTCAGGGGCGGCAAGACGGACGCGGTGCTGTATAACAATACCGCCGCCGCCCTCATGGCGGAGGGCAAATCCGCCGACGCTCTCCGGCAGCTCCGGAGGGCGAAGGAGGCCGACCCCGACTACTTCACCCCCTATTTCAACATCGCCTCCCATGCTGTCTCGAAGGGGGATCATGAGAGCGCTCTCGATGAGTACAGGGCGGTGCTGCGTCGTTCTCCCGAAAACCTCGGCGCCCTCCTGGGGAGTGCGGCGCTGCTCGAAGCGAAGGGGAGTGACCAGGAGGCTCTCGCCGTTTATAAAAAGGCGAAGGAATCGGAGAAGGTGCAGGGGGTCCTCGCCCTGGCCCGTTACTATCTCAGGAAGAAGGATGCCGGCAGGGCGATGGAGACGCTGGATGAGGCGATAAAGAGAGATCCCCGCAGCAGCGAGGCGCTCGAGCTCAAGGGGAAGATCCACCTGGGAGAAAAGAGGTACCGGGACGCACTGGCCGCCTTCGAAAGAATCGAAGCCTATGACCCCGACAGGGCGCTCCCCCTGATCGTGAGCGCCTGTATCGAGGCGAAAGAGTACAAAAGGGCCTTGAAGAAAGTCGAAGGCAGGCTGCAGGTGCAGCCGGGGAGGAGCGACCTCGCGGCGGAAGCAGCGCACCTGCACCTGCTGATGGGAGACCCGCGGAAAGCGGTGGAAGCGGCGTCCTCCCTTATCCGCCAGAAGCCCGATTCGCCCGATGGGTACCGGGTCCTCGCCTCTGTCCACGAGAGCGGCAATGAGCTGGACAAGGCGGTCGGCGTCCTGAAAGAGGGGCTCAAAGCGGGCGGGGACAGCGCGGAGCTGAAGATTTCCCTCGCGGGGCTCTATATGAAAAAGAGGGAGTATGCCCTCGCCCTCGGCGTCTACGAGTCGCTGCTGAAGAGCGATCCGGGCAATGTGACCGCACTTTTCGGGAGGGGAACCGTCTGCGACCGCACGGGGAAAAAGAAAGAAGCGGCCGCCCGCTACCGCCAGGTCCTCGAAAAGTCCGGGGACCATGTCCCGGCCCTGAATAACCTCGCTTTCCTGTATGCGGAGGGGTACGGCAGCAGGGAGGAGGCGCTGCAGCTCGCGATGAAGGCATACCGGATCGCTCCGGGGAGCGCCGAGGTGATGGATACCCTGGGATATATCCTCCTCA
>JADLDZ010000147.1 GCA_020846375.1 Nitrospirales bacterium
AGAAGCCCGCAGGCCCCTCGGGCTCGCGGTGGTGGGGGGACTGCTCTTCTCGCAGTTGCTGACGCTTTATATTACGCCGGTGGTATATTTCTACCTGGACGCGTTCCAGGGGAAAGTGGCCCGGAGGAAGAGGCGGAAGGAGCTTCCTACCACATAGTCATGTATGAAATTGAGGCTAACACCCCCTCACCCCCTCTTAGCCTAAGAGGGGGAATGAAGAGAGGGAATGCGGTCTCCTCCCCCTTGGGAAGGAGGGGAAATCACCCCCTCCCCTTAGGGTAAGGGGAGGTAGGGAGGGGTTAGCCAGGGAAGAAGTGAAACCGTACATTCAAGAGTGACAGTGTACCAGCTCTCGTTACGGAGGAAGACGGTGGAAGAAAACAGGAAGGAAAACGGCAGCAGGAAGCGGATTGCCCTTATTGTGTTCGCCCTCCTCGGGGTGGTCGGGGTGGTGGTGCTCTTCTTCTACCTCCGCTATAAGTCGACGCATATCAGCACCGACGACGCCTACATCGAAGGCCGCATCCATACGGTCGCTCCGAAGGTCACGGGGACGGTGAAAGAAGTGCATGTAAGGGACAACCAGCAGGTAAAGAGGGGAGATCTGCTCCTCGAGATCGATCCGTCCGATTACGAGGTGAGGGTCAGGGAGATGGCGTCGGGATTCGAAGAGGACAGGGCGAAGGTGGCAGAGGCGGCTGCGCGCACGGTAGCGGCGGGAAAGAGGCTGGCGGAACTTCACGGCGGGGTGGAGGCGGCAAAGGCGCACCTCCGGCTCCAGGAGGCGACTCTGGCGCAGGCGGAAAGGGACAGGAGGCGGGCGGAGAGCCTGTACCGGCAGGAGGCTGTTTCACGGGAGAGATACGAGAGGGCACAGACCGCCTGTGAAGTCTCCCGGGCTCAGGTAAAGGCTGCACAGGAACAGGTCAGGCAGGCGCAGGCGGCGGTGGAGGCGCAGGCGGCGGTGGTGCGGCAGACGGTGTTCGCGGTTTCCACTCAGAAAGCCTCCCTGCGCCAGCAGGCGGCCAGGCTCCGGATAGCGGAGCTCAATGCCGGGTATACGAAAGTGTATGCCCCTTCCGACGGGTACGTCACCCGCAAGTCGGTGGAGAGGGGGAACCAGGTCCAGGCGGGCCAGCCGCTCATGGCGGTCACGGAGCTCGACGACATCTGGGTCGTGGCGAACTATAAGGAAACGCAGCTGCGCAAGATCAGGCCGGGGCAGAGGGTGCAGATCGCGGTGGACACCTATTCCGGAAGGGAGTTCCAGGGCAGGGTGGACAGCATCATGGCAGGCACCGGGTCCGTGTTTTCGCTCTTTCCCCCGGAGAACGCAACCGGCCAGTATGTGAAAGTGGTGCAGAGGGTGCCGGTGAAGATCGTGCTCGACAGGGAGGCCGACCGGCAACATGTCCTCCGGGTCGGGATGTCGGTGGAGCCTACGGTGCTGGTGGAGTAGGGCGGGCAGCGGCACTGCACCGGGTTCCGGAGGAGACGACGAGGAGACGACAATGAACAAATGGCTTATCGCCCTGACCGTCATGCTCCCCACGCTCATCGAGATCATTGACACCTCGGTGGTCAATGTATCCCTGGATCATATCCGCGGGAGCCTCTCCGCGGGCATGGACGAAGCCACCTGGACCATCACTTCCTATCTCGTCTCGAACGCTATCATTATCCCCCTCACCGGGTGGCTGAGCAGGATATTCGGACGGAGGCGGTACCTGATCTTTTCCATATCTCTCTTCACCGCTGCCTCCTTTCTGTGCGGCTCCGCATGGAGCCTCCAGAGCCTCATCGTTTTCAGGATACTCCAGGGCATGGGAGGCGGCGCTCTGCAGCCCCTCTCCCAGTCCATCCTGCTCGAGACCTTCCCTCCCCGGCAGCACGGGATGGCCATGGCTGTCTTCGGCATCGGCATCATGTTCGGCCCCATCATCGGCCCCCTGCTGGGGGGATGGATAACGGACAACTGGTCGTGGCACTGGATCTTCTACCTCAATATCCCCATCGGCCTCATCTCCATTTTCATGACGATGCTGTTTATCGCGGACCCGCCGTATCTGAAGGGGGAGAGGATGAAGATAGACTATATAGGACTGACCCTCCTGGCCGTGGGGCTCGGCAGTCTCCAGATTGTCCTTGACAAGGGTCAGCAGGAGAACTGGTTCGATTCGTCCTTCATCACCTGGCTGAGCATCGCAGCGGCGGCCTCTCTTTTCCTTTTCGTGGTGGTGGAGCATTTTGCCGAGCACCCGGTGGTGGACCTCCGGATCTTCAGAAATATCTCCTTCAGCGCGGGGAATCTGGTGATGTTCTTCGCCTTTTTCAACCTCTTCGCGAGCATCGTCCTCCTCCCCATCTATCTCCAGACGCTGATGGGGTACACCGCGACCCTTGCGGGGCTCGTCCTCGGCCCCGGGGGCATTGCGACCCTCCTGGCCATGCCCGCCGCCGGGAGGCTGGTTACCCGGGTGAACCCGAAGGGACTGCTGGTTTTCGGCATCCTCGTATGCTGCTATTCCTCCTATCTCATGTCGCGGTTCACCCTGCACGCCGATTTCTTTACGATAATCTGGCCGAGGGTCGTGCTGGGGATCGGTATGGGGTTCCTCTTCATCCCCCTCACCACGCTCACCCTTTCCACGATCCGGAAGGAGGAGATGGGGAATGCCACGGCCATTTACAACCTGCTGAGAAACCTCGGGGGAAGTTTCGGGGTGGCGTTCGTCACCACGATCCTGGCACGCCGTGCGCAGTTCCATCAAGCCCGCCTTGTGGAGCATCTGACGCCCTTCGATTCCGCGTACCGGCAGGCGGTGGAGCAGGGGGCGCGGATACTGCAGGAAAGGGGGGTGCCGGAGACTCTTTCGCAGTACGGGGCCGCCGCGCGCATCTACCGGCAGCTCATCAGGCAGGCCTCCATGATCTCCTTCAACGACGCCTTCCACCTCATCAGCCTCATCATGCTCTGCATCCTCCCCCTCGTCTTTTTCATGAGACGGGGCAAGGAAGGCGCCGCCACGGGAATGCACTAAGGTATGTTTGCAAACGCACCTGGGGAACACGTGCGTTGTGCGGCGGACTGTCCTTTTTTCTTTCCGTTTGCCTTAAGAATGTGCTACACTCTACACAAGAAAAATTCCTCCGGAAGATATCCATCACTATTTTTATACTGTTACGGGAGGGGAGCATGCCTGGAAAGAACTGCCGCTTTTTTGTGCTTCTGCTTTTACTTTTATCTTGTCTATCCCTTGTTGTTTTCATCCCTGGCGCTTCTGCTGCCGGGAGCGGGTCTTTCTTCGAGGCGGGTATCGGAGGGGGAATAAGCCTGAACGGCATCAATACGAAGCAGGTGCTGCTCGCCCCCGCCTACAGCATCCCCATCAAGAACAGCGAGGTGTTCAGGGTTCGCATCGAAGGCACGGTGGAGCTGAGCGAGTTCCACGACAGGATCACCGCCATTGCGGGGGTGTCGCCCTTCCTCCGGGCCGTGTGGCCGGGAGCGCGACTGAGGCCTTTCATCGAAGTGGGTCCGGGAATCAATTACGCGAGTCGAAAGCACCTGGACGGGAAGAAGCTCCGGGGGCCTGTCCTCTTCAGCGCCATGGGAGGGGTCGGTCTTGAGACGCAGGTGCAAAAGAGACCGGTGAGCTTCTCCTACCGGGTGCGCCACCTTTCAAACGGACATATCTACGGCAAGGAAAACCAGGGGCTCGACTCCCAGTACCTCATGCTCTCCATAGGTTTCTGAAGCTCCGGCCGCCACGACGCCGGAGGCCCCCGAAATGCAGGAACATCGTCAGGACATCAGGACCCGTTCTGCATTCTTTCCAGGAAGCCATTGATTTCTTTCATAAAACATACCCCTTTCGGCAGGGTGCAGTTTCCGGCCGTCTTCTGTTTAATGGGGTCGTCCGGCTGCTGTATACTATCCGTCCTATCACGGACATCCTGGAACAGCAGGGCGAACTCCTCGGGGAGCTTCTTTCTTTCCGCTGCGTGTGCGCTCGAGAATTTCAGGAAGCTATCGATTATTGATTCCGCAATGCGCCCGAAGGCGGTGCACTGACAACAGAGGGGATCGTTCTGCTGGTTGCACAGAATACCTGCAGCATAGTGGAATCCCCTCAACTGAGTGATAATCCTGTCACGATTCATGCTCCTCTCCCCTCCCTTGCGTTCTCATTGATTCTCTCCTCTGCCGCCGGCGCGGCGTCGGGATGTCCTCCCGCCAGTGCAGCATACCCGGAAGCGAAAATATGACGCCTCTGCACATTATGAGGGATATCCGGGGGAACGTCAAGGCTCGGGAAGCGTGCTCCTCTCTTTCCCAAACAGGAGGCAGGCATGATATAGTAAAAGATTCGGGTTGACGGGCAGGGGAAAAAGGAGAGAATGAATGGATCTTATTGTGAGCTTTATCGATATTTTCATGCATCTGGACAAGCATCTGAGTGCGATCATCCAGGAGTACGGGACAGTGACGTACCTCATCCTGTTCCTTATCATTTTCTGTGAGACGGGGCTGGTGGTGACCCCCTTTCTCCCGGGGGATTCCCTTCTTTTCGCGGCGGGGACCTTCGCGGCGCTCGGCTCCCTGGATCCTTTCTGGCTTTTTGTCCTTCTCTCCATTGCCGCAGTTGCGGGGGATACAGTGAACTACTGGATCGGCAACTTTCTGGGGTCGAAGGTTTTCCAGTATGAGAATTCCCGTTTCTTCAGGAAGGAACACCTGCAACGCACCCATCTCTTCTATGAGAAGTACGGTGGAAAGACCATCATCATCGCACGCTTTGTGCCTATTCTCCGTACCTTCGCCCCTTTTGTGGCAGGCGTCGGGAGCATGGCCTACGGCCGTTTTCTCAGCTACAATGTTATCGGTGGCATTGCATGGATCGGGCTCTGCGTCTTCGCCGGTTATTTTTTCGGCGCCCTTCCCGTGGTCCGGAATAATTTTACCCTGGTAATCCTCGCCATCATCCTCATCTCCCTCTTGCCGGGGATCGTCGAGGTTCTCCGCCACCGTTCCAGCGCCTCGCAGGATGCCTGACCGCCGGAAATCCCTTTTTTGTTCTTTGTACGCCCTGATATAATACGGGTCGTGGTAAGACGATGGGCGCCAAAGGGAAAATAGCGAGGGCGGCGGGGGTGATGTCCCTGGCCACCTTCATCAGCCGGATACTGGGCTACGTCAAGGATATGATCCTCGCCGGGCTCTTCGGCGCCGGCGGATGGGCAGACTCCTTTTTCGTGGCCTTCAGGATCCCGAACCTCCTCAGGGAGCTCTTTGCCGAGGGGGCGATGTCTTCCGCCTTCATTCCCGTGCTGACGGAATACCAGACGAAGCGCGGAAAAGAGGAGGCAAACCGGCTGGTACGGGCGGTCTTCGTTTTCATCCTCCTCTTCGTGGGTTCGATCTGCCTTCTCGGGATCTTCTTCGCACCGGCCATTGTC
>JADLDZ010000148.1 GCA_020846375.1 Nitrospirales bacterium
GAGGTCCCGGCTGCTGCGCATGCCGCCGAGCCAGGGCAGAAGCCACTCCTCCGGTGAGCCGGGGAGCCGCCCTTCCGAGAGGTCCGGCCAGGCCTCCTCCGGGAAAGTCCTCCGCATCAGTGCGACCCGCCCCTGGAGTTGCCGGGCCTCCCTGTTGAAAGAGAGCAAACCGGGGTTCGCACGGATCGCTTCGCACAGGAGGGGAACCGCCTCAGCATCAGAGGGGGAGAAGGGCCTTACCGAAAGAGGCACCGCCCCCAGCCGCTCTTCCAGTGCGGCGATAATCCTCCCCTCCTCTTTATTCCATTCCACCCGCCGCAGGACACTGATCCGTCCGGCACATTCCCGCCGTATCAATTCCCCGGTGAGAGGAGCGGCGATATGCACGAACCCCTCCGCCCCCTCTCCCGCGTCCATGGCGGCTGCAATGATGAAGGGGCTCCGGCTCATCGCACTTGCCGGGGACACCCGTACGCCCCGGCCCTGCACAAGGAGGAAGCGGCCCTCCCCCTCTTCCCGCCTCCTGGCGATCCTTTCAGGAAAGGCGGACACCAGAAGGCGGGAAACCAGCTCCGGATCATCCGCACCGCCCCCGATTGCTTTTCCCGAGCCGGGCACAAGGCGTAAAAGCTGCTCCGCTGTCCTCTCCACCGTGCGCAACGCCCAGTGATCAGCGCCGCCGGGTGCCTCCCTTTGCCTTCGCCGCGCACACAGAAGGGAGAGCCTTTCCTTTATATCCGGGTCTTCCGCCACTCCCCCGCGCTCTGCTGCAGTGCGGCGGAGAACATCTCTCCCGGAAAGGAGAGCAGCCAGGTCCGCGCCAAGGCGGGGAGAACCGAGCTCCCCAGCCCGCAGCAGCAGCCGGGCCAGGCGGGGAGAGAGGGGCATCCGGACCATCATCCTGCCGGAAGGGGTGGCTGAACCCGCCGGATCGAGGGCGCCCAGGTCCGCGAGCAGACGCAGGGCCGCCTCCCAGGAAGCGGCGGGTGGAGCGTCGAGCCAGGAGAGCGCTGAAGGGTCCTTCACACCCCAGACCGCAAGATCGAGGACAAGGGACGAGAGGTCCGAGACCAGCATTTCAGGCGGGGCATAGGGAATCAGGGAATGGAAGGCATGGCGGCTGTAGAGCCGGTAGCAGACACCGGGTCCGAGGCGGCCTGCCCTGCCTTTGCGCTGCTCGGCAGATGCCCTCGATACCGCCACCGTAATCAACCGGTTCATGCCGGTGGTCGGATCGTACTGGAGCCGGCGGGTCAAACCGCTGTCGATGACGCACCGCACTCCCTCGATGGTCAGGCTCGTTTCGGCTATATTGGTCGCAAGGACGACCTTGCGCGCCTTGGACGGAAGGAGGGCGCGCTCCTGCTCTTCAAAAGGGAGATCGCCGTAGAGGGGGTGGAGCGTGATCTCCCTGCTCCCACGCTCCACCAGCGGCCGCAGCAACTCGCTGCAGGAGCGTATCTCGCCCGATCCGGGCAGAAAGACAAGAACATCTCCCTGAGTCTCCCGCAGCGCCGTCTTCACCGCATCGGTAGTCCGCTCCGGAAGGGGCCTTTCCTGCCTGCCCCCGGGATAGCGCTCCTCCACCGGAAATGCCCTGCCGCCTGAGGTGATGACCGGAGCGCCTCCCAGCAGATCCGCTACGGGGCCGCACTCCAGCGTCGCCGACATGACGAGGATCTTGAGGTCCTCCCTGAGGCTCCCGCGCACCTCGATACAGAGCGCCAGCGCCAGATCGGCATGGAGGCTCCGCTCGTGGAATTCATCGAAGATGACCATGGCGATACCGTCGAGACCGGGATCGGTCTGAATACGCCGGGTGAGAATACCTTCGGTGACCACCTCGATGCGCGTCCGCTCCGTTGTCTTCGTATCAAAACGAATGGAGTAGCCGACCGTTCCGCCTGCCTCTTCTCCCAGGGTCCGGGCCATCCAGCGGGCCGCGGAGACCGCAGCGATCCTGCGTGGCTCCAACATGAGGATACGCCCTTTCCCGGGCGGAAGGATATCGAGAAGGGCCAAAGGAACGCGCGTTGTCTTGCCTGCACCCGCAGGGGCGTGCAGTACCACCGCAGAGTGGCTGCATACCGCCTCTTTCAGCCGGGGGAGGATGTCATCGATGGGATAGGGGGTCATTGCTGCGGTCGAATCCTGAGAAAATCCATGGTCTTTTTATTGTAGCATGCCGGGGCGTGCGTCCTCGCGCATTCCTCTTTGCCCCACTGCACGGTATAATTCCCCATGAATCTTACTCCGTTACAGGGTCCCCTCGATTTTTGGAACCGCTTCGCGCCCTGGTACGAAAAAGGACGAACCGCTGAAGCCTCTTCCAAACAGACGGAAAGATGGAGCGTGCCGGACGGTCCGCGCCGCTACGCTGATCGAGACGCTTCCATAGGCCTGAAGCCCCGACGAGCAGAAGAGCAGCCCGGGGTCTGACAGCGGCGCTAATTCCCCCGCATGTGCATGAAGAGGGCATCCCAGAGGGACTCGAGCGAGCCGTATCTCCGATAAATCGCATTCCTGGCCGATTCGAACCCGATGGCGGACCATTCGGGTATTCCGCGGATATGCTCAATAACCCGTTCGAAAAAGGAATTGATTTCGCCGTCCGTTATCACGCTGATCACCCTTTCCCTCTCCACCGAATCTCCGTAGAAATGAAAATTAAGCTGCTGCTGTTCCGCCATGACTTCGAAAGGAGCCTCGGTCGTCTCCCGGTAATAATTCCACCAGGTCTCGTAGGTTCTGTCGGGATCGTGGGCAATACGGAACATCACCGTCACAGCCGCCACGCCGCCCACCTCGATGAGGGCCGGACGGAGGGATACGGGCGGGTTCTGTGGAAAGCCCGCAATGGCTGCTGATTTCTCCCGGATCACGAAGTCTACCGAGGGTCCCTGCCCGGAATGATGGGAAATGCAATAGAACGCCTTCCCCGGTGCACAATGTGCCAATACTTCCGCGATATTCTTCATGGTTTTCCCCTCCACGGTCACGAGGACCGCGCGCAGCAGGA
>JADLDZ010000149.1 GCA_020846375.1 Nitrospirales bacterium
ACACGCAAGAAAGCAGGAAATGGCGGAAGAAAGGATTTTCAGAAGAGAGTATTTCAGGGTTGACACGTTCCTTCCCTTGAAAGTACATGTGGTTCCCCCCGAAGCGAGAGAGGATCTCCAGGCGAGGACGGGCGAGTTCCACCACCTGAAGCCCTGCATCGTGAATATCAGCGGAGGCGGGCTGAGCTTCAAGGGAGTGAAGGAATCCACAGTGGGCGATCTCCTCGAGATCCTCCTCACCCTCCCCCTGGCAACGCCCGTCACCCTCTGCATCTACGGTGAGGTGCTGCGGATGCAGAAGACAGTCAACGGCCATCAGCAGGTATTCATCAAGTTCACTATCATTCACCACCGCCTGCGGGAAATGATCGTCAATTTCGTCTTCCAGTGGGAAAGGGAGACGCTGCGCAACACGCAGCAGAGCTCCTATACCCGGCACTACCCGGTTCCTATCGAAAAACTGGTCGAGGGCACCTTCCTCCCCTTTCAAATCTACAGCAAGGACGCTGAGGGGATAAAATTCCTCTTCCCCCAGGGCCTTCCGTACGACACCATCGCGCGGGAGTTCTTCCAGGAACGGGGGATCACAAAACTCTACGTGAAGGAAGAAGATACGCCTTCCTTCGATGAATATATCGAAAAAACAAAGGTGAAAGCCAGCTCTTTCGACAGGGACAACATCATCTCCTTCAAGGAATACTCCTTCACCAAGAAACAGCACCACTGCATCGACAGGAGAATCCTGCTCCCGAGGACGGAAGTCAACTTCAGCCTCTACCGCCTCCACCGGTTCAATTTCACCACCCTTATCGAGGTCACTCCCAAACTCCCTGTCATGCTGGATGAGACAATCCTTTCCCCTCCAGGCGACCTCCTCATAAGAAGATCCGATATACCCCATTATCTCGACTACATCGGGTCCCTTGAAGAGACGGCATCCGGTGATCCGTTTCTGCGGGCGCGTGCGGTACGGGAGAGAGCGAAGATCCTGATGAGCGAGCTCCTGCTGTTTCCGCGGAGCAGGGAATTGATGCACAAGGTGTTTACGACGGCCGACCGCCTCATCGATAGTGTCCTTGAAAACAGCGAGGCCCAGTATGCCCTCCTTTCCCTGCGGAGCGGGGACTACTACCCCTACATCCATTCTGTCAACGTGTCCGTCATGTGTATCGGGATGGGCGCTGCGCGGGACATGAAACGGGGCGATCTCGGGAAGCTCGCGGTCGGAGCGCTCCTCCACGACATCGGGCACAGCGTCATCAACGACGATATCATCAACAAGCAGGGGAAGATGAGCGATACCGAATTCGGCGTGCTCAAGACCCATGTCCTCGAGGGGGCGGGCCTGCTGCGCGAGCACGAGATCATTCCCGATGAGTCCCTCCAGGTCGCCCTGCACCATCATGAGAAGCTCACCGGCCAGGGCTACCCCTACGGCCTTTCGGGCAACTCCATCTCCCCCTTCGGCAGGATCGCCGCCGTTGCGGACGCCTATGACCTGCTGACGACAAGCCGCCCTTTCAGAGAGGCGCAGACGCCCTTTCAAGCCTTTTCTCTTCTTGCACGCGAGGCGAAACAGTACGACCCTGAATTCCTGAAGATCTTCATCAGGTTGTTCGGCAAGGTCAAATAGAGGAACTCCCGCTGCGCCGGACCCCGGTCCGTATTCCACCGGCAGGACTTGAAGTACCTTTCGTATCTGATACAATTAGAGCAGGTACCCGCATCACCCTCATTCCGTTTTCACTTCGCCACCTCACAAGGAGGAAGATATGGAGCGGTACATCTGTATCCACGGCCATTTCTATCAGCCGCCCCGGGAAAATCCCTGGATCGAGGAACTGGAAATACAGGACTCCGCCTCTCCCTACCACGACTGGAACGAGAGGATTACCGCTGAATGCTATGCCCCCAATTCAGCAGCCCGTCTGGTGGACAGCGAGGGCAAAATCATCGACATTCTCAACAACTATGCCCATATGAGCTTTGACTTCGGCCCCACGCTCCTCCTCTGGATGGAGAAGAACGAGCCCGTGACATACCGCAGGATCATCGATTCCGACCGCCTGAGCAGGGAGAGGTTCTCCGGCCACGGCTCGGCCCTTGCACAGGCGTACAACCATATCATCATGCCCCTTGCCGATTCGGGGGACAAACGCACCCAGGTCATCTGGGGTATCCGGGACTTTCAAAAGAGGTTCGGCAGGGACCCGGAAGGCATGTGGCTGCCGGAGACGGCGATGGACACGGAGACCCTCGATATCCTGGCGGAGCAGGGCATCAAATTCACCCTCCTCGCCCCGTGGCAGGCGAAGGAGGTAAGGAGGCTGAACGATGCAGGCGACTGGGATACGGGAGAATGGCAGAACGTGGAGGGCGGAAAAGTCGATCCTACCACCGCCTATCTCTGCCGTCTCCCTTCCGGCAGGAGCATTGCTCTCTTTTTCTACGAGGGCTCTATCTCCTATGCCGTCGCCTCTGCCGGGCTGCTGAAGAACGGGACAGAGATGGCCAACCGCCTTGTCAGTGTCTTCTCCGGGGAAAGAGACCGGCCGCAGCTCGTCCATATCGCCAACGACGGGGAGTCCTACGGACACCACCATCAATTCGGGGACATGGCCCTTGCCGCATGCCTGCACCATATAGAGGAGAACAACCTGGCCAGGATCACCAATTACGGCGAGTTCCTCGAAAAGCATCCCCCGACCCACGAGGTCAGGGTAGCGGAGAACACCTCATGGAGCTGCATCCACGGCGTGGAGCGGTGGAAGTCCGACTGCGGCTGCAATTCAGGGAGTTTCCCCCACTGGAACCAGAAATGGAGGGGACCGCTGCGGGACGCGCTGGACGAGCTGCGGGATCAGTTCATCCCCGCGTACAAGCATAATATCCGTGACTACCTCAGGGACCCCTGGGGAGCCCGGGACGACTACATCGGGGTTATCCTCGACCGATCACCGGAAAATGTGGAGGAGTTCTTCCGCAGACATGCGCTCAAGGAGCTGACCCACCCCGAGAAGGTCCGCGTCCTCAAGCTGCTGGAGGTCCAGAGGCTCGCCATGGCCATGTACACCAGTTGCGGGTGGTTCTACGACGAAGTGTCCGGTCTCGAAACGGTCCAGGTCCTGTGCTACGCCGCCAAGGCGATCCAGCGGGCGGAGGAGGTCTTCGGATACTCCCTCGAACGGAACTTCATCGATGACCTGAAAAAGGTGCCGAGCAACT
>JADLDZ010000150.1 GCA_020846375.1 Nitrospirales bacterium
AGGACGCTTTCCCCGTCGAGCTCCAGTTCGAGCTTCAAGACGCCGTGGGTCGCCGGGTGCTGCGGCCCCATGCTGACGGTCAGTTCCTTTTTCTTTTTCTCCGTTGTCTGCACTGACATTTATCTAACCTCGTACACTTTATTTCGCTCTGCAATCTCGACGACTTCCTTATACTCCTTCCACTCCATTTCGCCGAGATCGCTCTGCAGCGGATAATCCTTCCTCAGGGGATGACCCTCCCAGTCCTCCGGCAGGAGGATGCGCCGCAGGTCGGGATGTCCGTCAAAGGCAACGCCGAGCAGGTCATAGCATTCCCTTTCGTGCCAGTTGGCCCCCTGCCATATATCCACCACGCTGTCGACAGCGCAGTCGTCCTCGGGGACCTCGGCCCGGATACGGATCATGTGCTTGTGTCTCATGGAATACAGGTGGTAGACGACCTCGAAACGGGGCTCTTTCCTGCCGAGGTAATCCACCCCGCACAGGTCCTGGAGAAAATCGAAGTAAAACTCCGGGGTCTCGTGCAGGTACTTCAGCATCTCCTTTATCCCGTCCTTCCGCACGATGACCGATACCTGACCGCGGAACTCCCTGATCTCCCTTACTTCGGCAGGATACCTGTCCTTTATCGCTTCCGCTATCTCTTTTGGCTCCATCGAATCCCCTCTTCTCTTAATTATCTCCACATGCTCCATTTCAGGTGCTCTTTCTTTATCTTATCCTGCAGTTTCAGGATACCCTCCAGGAGCGCCTCCGGCCTCGGGGGGCATCCGGGAATGTATACGTCCACCGGCAGGAAGGTGTCCACCCCCTGAACCGTACTGTAGGAATTGAAGATACCGCCGCTGCAGGCGCAGCTCCCCATGGAGATCACATACCGCGGCTCAGGCATCTGATCGTACACCCTCCGTACGATAGGCGCCATTTTCTTCGTCACCGTGCCCGCGATAATCACGAAATCCGCCTGTCGCGGAGAACCCCTGAAGATGCTGCCCAGCCTGTCCAGATCATAGTGTGACGATCCCGTCGTCATCATTTCAATGGCACATCAGGCGAGGCCGAAGGTCATCGGCCACAGGGAGGAATAACGCCCCCAGTTCACTATCTTGTCCAGGGTGGCGATGATCGTGTTTGCACCGGGAATAACCCGCAAGCCCTCCTCTATTTTGATCACATCGGATGAAGTGCTTGTTTCCGTTGCCATTAGGTTCACCTCCTTTTGCGCGCAGAGCGCTTGACATACAGTAGAAGACCTTTACTGTGCTACTGCCTTCTCCGCCCCCGGCGCACTGCGTTACGGGGGTACGGATATCTCTAATCCCAGACGAACGCCTCCTTTTTCCAGGCATACACATATCCCACCACCAGCACGACAATGAAAAGCAGCATCTCGATCAGGGCATAAAGACCGATCTTGTCATAGACGATCGCCCAGGGATAGAGGAAAACCGCTTCCACATCGAACACGACGAAGAGCATGGCGATGATATAGAATTTCACATTGAACCGGTACCGGGGCTCTTCCAGAGGGGGATTGCCCGATTCGTAGGCCATCAGTTTTTCACGATATGCCCTCTTCAAGCGGAACAGGTTGCCCACGAACAACGCCCCGAAGCCGACGGCGGAAGCGATGACCATGGTTATCAGTACGGGGAAATACTCAGTGGGCATGTATGAGCCTGGAGTCATGGGGTTCATAATCACCTCGACAGACAGAAGGTCAGCGGGAGTTCAACCATCTGTATATTAATTTTATACACTACAAACATTCTATTTTAACTACTCTTAATCGAATCTTGTCAAGTGGAAATTAAAAAAAACAAACAGGTCTATAAGTTTTCCCCGCCGGAGTCCGACAGCGGGGAGAAGAAAAGAGCGGGGCCGATTTCCTCTTGTTTTTGAAATGCTTTTACGGTACAATTTTCTCTTATGAGCATACTGGACACCATTGCGGCACAGAAGGCGGAGCGGCTCAGGGAGGCGAAAAGAAAAACCCCTTTGTCGGAACTCAAGGGGCGTCTGCGGGAGTGCGATGCGCCGCGGGACTTCCGGGGGGCGGTGCGGCGGAGCAACGACGATACCACCCTGCGCCTGATCGCGGAGCTGAAGAAGGCGTCTCCCTCGAAGGGGCTGATCAGGAAGGATTTCGATCCCGCCGCGATCGCTTCCCTCTATGAGAGGAAGGGGGCGGACGCCCTCTCGGTCCTGACGGAAGAGGATTTCTTCCAGGGCCGCCTCTCCTTTCTGGGGGAGGTCAGGCGGAAAACCGCCCTTCCCCTCTTGAGAAAGGATTTCATCTTCGACGAATACCAGATCTACGAAGCGAGGATCAACGGCGCCGACGCCCTGCTCCTCATCGCCGCCCTGCTCGAAAGGAACCAGGCGCAGGAGTATCTCCACGTGGCGGCCGAACTGGGCCTCCGGGTGCTCTTCGAGGTGCATGACGAAGAGGAGCTCGAAAAGGCGCTCCGGGTGGACGCGGAGATCATCGGGATCAACAACCGGGATCTGAAGACGCTGCACATCGACCTCTCCACCACCCTCCGGCTCAGGAAAGAGATCCCTCCGGGGAAGATCGTGGTGAGCGAGAGCGGGATACGCACCCATTCCGAGGTGGAGAGACTGCGGGAAGCGGGAGTGGATGCCCTGCTCGTCGGCACCTCCCTGATGCAGTCGGAAGATATCGGCGGGAAGATCGACGAACTGATGGGAAAGAGGGAAAGGAGTTAAGGGACCTCAGAAGACGGAAAGAACTGCATCACCTGTGTCTACTGAGGCCGGCCCGTTATCTCCCTTTTCCCGCCATGCCTATCAAAGCAGCCTTTTTCCCGTCACCTTTTTGCGGCTCATTGCGTCCCTCCCGGTGAGCATACTTCTTTGCCGCCACTGCATCGATCATC
This sequence comes from Nitrospirales bacterium, assembly GCA_020846375.1. Classification (GTDB taxonomy): domain Bacteria; phylum Nitrospirota; class Thermodesulfovibrionia; order Thermodesulfovibrionales; family Dissulfurispiraceae; genus Nitrobium. The sequence continues at coordinate 2,901 of JADLDZ010000150.1, forward strand.
TCCGTGTTCATCTCCGGCGGCGTTGCCCCCGCTTTCATAAGGGCCTCCCGGGCGAGAACCTCTGCTTTATACCCGAAATCGAGGGCGTCACCCAGCACACGCAGCGCCTCGGGAGGATTATGAAACCCCATGCTGTTCTCCGCCCCTATCCATGTATTCCGATAATAGGCCTCCTGATACATTTCCTTTGCCCTGCCGAGCAGCACCGTATCCACCTTCGGCACTTTCTTCGCAGCCTCTATCAAGAGCGCTGCACGTGCCACTGTATAGCCGGCTTTCGTAAACATATGGTTCACCCGGCTCTGTATGTTCACCACCTGTTCTTTAAGCCATTCCGCGCTTTGGTTGTGGCACTGCATGCATGCCCTCATATTACCTTTTACCGGACTTTCCCAGTGATGCGACGAAATTTTCTCTCTGCCGACCCTTTCATAAGGCATATGACAATCCGCACAGGCAACGCCGGCAGCCCAATGAATACTGCCCGGCGCCGAAAAGAGCTCGAACTCGGGGTGGCGCACATGGCCGAGCTTCTGTCCGGTGACCTTGTGGTTCCACTCTTTCAGGTTCTCTTTCTTGATTTGCGCGATGACCGCCTCAACGCTGATGTTCCCCCATTTCCCGTACGTCCAGGGCAGCTTCAGCCCCACCGACGCGCCGCCCTCGTCTTTCGGAATGGAGTAGGTCACATGACACTGTGCGCACACGAGGCTCCTCATCTCCTGCCGCGTGAGTTTCCCGGGATCTTTTCCGACGGCTTTGAGCGCCTCTATCAATGTCCACCGGCTTATCCTCAAGTCCATGCTCTGCGGCTCGTGGCAGTCGGAGCAGGAAATACCCAATTGCTGATGTTTTCCCGGTATCTGTCCATGTACTTTCTCATAGGGTTGCCTGAAGTAGTCCGCCTTCAGACCTTCTTTCAGGTCGGGGGCATAGGGAGACTTACAGGTAAGGCACACCCCTCCTGCCTTTCTGCGGGACGGGTCGATTGCAAGCTGGTCTTTCAGCATCTCGGTATGTCCATTCGGCTCGTTGTATTCGACACTCATTCCCCAGCCGTCGAAAAGGACGAACTGGAACGGCCACGGACCCAATCTGTCCTCACCGTCGCTTCTGTACCGGCTGTACTTTTTCGATTTCTCACCATTCTTCAGGAAGCTGTCATAATGATTCGGATACTTTTTCCCCCACACAGCGGGGTCTTTTTCCTCCCGTGGAATGCTTACGCCCACTACATCCGTTCTTGCCGGCTGCACGCAGCCGGCAAGAACGGACAACAGAAATAAAAACAACACTGCTGCTCCTCTTTTCATATCGCACCTCCCTATCGGTATTTTCATCGACTCCTTTTCCGGACTCTATCGCGTGCCGACGCCGTATTGCGTTCCGGTCAGTACCCGTGGGGCAGGTTACGGTGACACTCCCAGCACCTTCTCCGGTCCGGCTTTATTTTTGCCACCATTTCCTCGTGGCAGCGGATACAATTCTCCATCACCGTGCTTTCGGAATGCTTCGATATCCGTATGGGATCCGGAATCCTGTCAGACAGGAAAGCGTATCCGTGATTGATCCCGTCCCTGGCCTTTCCCGCCAGTTTGGAGACCACGTTTTGCTGGGAAACATGACAATCCCCGCAACCGGCCCAGTTTCGATGCCCTGAATGCGACCAGTTCCGATACTCTCTCTCCATCGTGTGGCAGGAAATGCAGAACTCGGGCTTGTTGGTATGGGTCCAGGCGCTCCCTATCCCAAAGGGGAGAAAGGCAAGCAGAAGGCCTGCAAGGGGAAGCGCGATCTTCCTCGAAAGCATCTTCTTCGAGCTTCCTTTGATCCTTTCCATATCATTTTCACCTCCTCGTCTATTAGGTGAATAAGCAATAGATATGCCAGATGCATGCGGTTGATCTCATTAAGAAGGAAAGATGCGCTGCATTACATTTTCGTATGCATAACCTGCATGTAGAACAAATTTGTTTGGTATAGGGAGGGGGATTTCAGGGCAAAGGAAAGGGTGGCATCGAGTACGTTACGGAGGGAGGTGCTCCCGTAGTATCTCCACCTGATGGAGCTTGATGGGGTTGTCCAGCGTGGAGGTGGACCTTTCGATGGCAAGAATGAGATGAATGCCGCCCAAGAGGAAATGAGGGAAAAGATGCCTAAACCGAGGAGAATTCTTTTTTATGCCCGCTCTTTAGAGGTACAGGTCACAGGGGGGAGGCAGGGCACACGCTGCAGGTGAGGATTACGGCTCCTCCCGGTCCAGTCCGGAAAGATACTCTTCCCATTCAAGAGGGATCAGGTACTTCTTCTTGTTGTTGCATTCCTTGCAGGCGGCGACAAGGTTGCTTTTCACCGACCTGCCGCCCCGGATAAGGGGAACCAGGTGATCCATGGTAAGCTCTCCCGGAGGGACTTTCACGCGACAATAGTAGCAGGCCCCTCCGGCGCATTTCCTCTTCCACCAACCGCTTTTGCGGAGCTCGCGTGCGATGCTCTTCTCCCGCTTTATGTCCTTTTCCGCGCCTTCCGGGACAAACTGCATCATTTCAATCGTCTCCACCAGGTGGTGCCGGGAAGGAAGTACTATCTTCTCCCCCTCTTCGCATCCTCCTCCTCGAAGAATTTCTTGTACAGTACCTCCCATTCGGGACTGCCCTCCACAAGCTTCTTCGAGTAGGACTGGAGCTTTTTCCTCACTGCGTCGTCGATATCCTCGCCGGCTTTCACCTCACTGCTGATGGTCCGCTTTATCTCTCTCCTCAGGAGGCTGTCGTCCTCCTTGAGGGTAATCAATCCCTTCTCCAGCAGCCCCTTGAGGAGCATGTGGGTCATGTGGGTGATCTTGTCGTCGGAAAGCATCATAGGACGATATTCCTCTCCCGCACCAGCTTCTGCTTGGTCATGTCGAAGAGCTTCCGGAAATCGAGCCTTCCCTTCGCGATCTCCGATTCGTACTTTTTCAAAAGCTGGCGCACCTCTTCGTTCAGCCGGTCCTCCACCGTCAGCTCCTCGAGCAGCAGCTTCTCGGTCTCTCCGATCAGAGTTTCTTCGGAGACCGCAGGCTCGATGAGCCCTTTGCCTGCGAGATTCCCGACAATCCGCCGTGCCAGGGGCGGCACCCAGCTCTTCGGGATCCTCATGCTATTTTTCCATGAACGGCACGAGCGCTATGGTACGCGCCCTCTTGATCGCTTCCGTGATCTCCCTCTGGTGCGCCGCACAGGTCCCGGTCATCTTCCGGGTGAGGATCTTCCCCCTCTCGGTCATATAGCTCCTCAGGGTCTTCACGTCCTTGTAATCGATGAACGGCACTTTATCGGCACAGAACCGGCAGAATTTCCTTCTTTGAAATCTCTTCTGGTGCATCGTATCTCCTCTCCTCGCCAAGCGATGGTATGATTATATCGTTTATGATGCGCATCACGGATGGCCATGCCCCGGCCCCGCTACGAATGCAGTCTGCAAACATACCCTAAAAAGGCTCGAGGTCCGTAACCTCTTCAGGAGGGGGTGCTTCCCCGAAACCCTGTCCGGACGGCGAAGACTCCTTCCTCGACGAGAGGAAACGCACGTTGTTCGCCACCACCTCCATCTTGCTCTTCTTCTGCCCTTCGTATTCCCAGCGCCGCTCCCGCAGGCGTCCCTCTACCAGGACGGGCCGCCCCTTCGCCAGGTACTGCCCGCACGTCTCCGCCTGCTTTCCGAATACGACGGCATCGATGAAGAGCACTTCCTCCTTGGACTCGTCCCCCTGCTTGTACCGGGAGTTCACCGCAATGGAAAGGGTGGTGACAGGTGTCCCGCCGGGAGTATAGCGCACGTCCGGGTCCTTGGTAAGGTTGCCTATCAGGATGACCCGGTTGAACATCAGGCTTCTGCCTGAGGTCCGGCAGGGGCTGCTTCCTGCGGCGCAGCGGGCACGCCCAACACCTCTTTGGGAAGGGCGGCTATCTGCTTCGCTCCGAGCCTGACCACCATGAATTTGATAACGGGGTCAAAGACCTTGAAGTACTCTTCGATCTTCCGGATCGTTTGCGAGGGGCTCTTGAAAAGGAAGAACGCATAGACTCCCATCCTCTGCTTGTTGAGCTCATAGGCGAGCTTTCTTCTTCCCCAATTCTCCGCTTTCATCACTTCGCCGCCGGAGTTCCTTATCAGGTCGGAGATCTTGTCGATGGCGTTCTTCAGCTCCTCTTCGCTGAGGGCAGGATGAAGAATGACGATATTCTCATAGATGTTCATCAGACACCTCCACATGGATATTAAGCCCTTTCCCAAGGAAGGGCATGGAGGATACACAAATTTTTCCCGAGAAAACTTTGGGCACCCAAAAGTGAATATTTATAACATATTCAGGGCGATGAAATCAAATCAGCCGGTATTCCCGTATCTTCTTGCTCAGGGTGTTCCGGTTGATGCCCAGGACCTTCGCGGCCTTTACCTGGTTCCCCCCGGTTTCCTTGAGCACGATGCTGAAAAGGGCCTTCTCCACCTCGGACAGCACTGTCTCATAGAGGTTCGAGCTCTCCAATTGCGTCATCTTGTTCAGGAACCCCTCCAGTTTCCCCTCCAGGAACTCCTTGATGGAGCAAAGAGCATAGTCTCCCGCAAAGAGGTCGCGCCTCTCGATGATGCTCCCTTTCGAAAGGAGGGCGGCCCTCTTCATGGTGTTCTCCAGTTCCCTCACGTTGCCCGGCCAGTCATGCTCCAGCAGGGATTTTTCCGCGTCGGCGGACAGCTCCTTCGGGGGGAGCTCCAGCGTCCTGACCGCTTCCACAAGGAAATGGCGCGCAAGGGGAATAATGTCCTCCCGCCGCTCCCGTAGGGGGGGGAGTTTGATCTCGATGACATTGAAGCGGTAATACAGGTCCTTCCGGAACTGGCCCTTCCGGACGCACTCCCTGAGGTCCCTGTTGGTGGCGCCGATGATCCGGACATCCGCCCTGACCACCTTGCTGCTCCCGAGCATGCTGTACTCCCTCTCCTGCAGGAAGCGGAGCAGCTTGGCCTGCAGGTCGATATCGAGCTCCGATATCTCGTCGAGGAAAAGGGTGCCCC
>JADLDZ010000151.1 GCA_020846375.1 Nitrospirales bacterium
AATATCGGCGGAGGGCCGGCGAACACCCTGAGCCTCCTGGAGCTGCTCTCTTTCATCGGAGAGCTGCGCCGGAAGAAGCCGCTGATCTCTTTCGACGCGTGGCGTGCCGGAGACCAGAAATACTACGTGTCCGATTCGGAGAAATTCAGGACCGCCACCGGCTGGGAGCCCCGGGTGGGCGTCAAGCAGGGGGTCAGGAGACTGTATGAGTGGCTGCGCATGGCGCACGGGCTGCCCCTGCCGCTCCGGGAGCCTGAGAAAGAACCCCATGAAGTGTGCGCTGATTAATCCCAACTGGACATTCCGCGGCAGTGTTTACTTCGGATGCCGCGAGCCCCATCTCCCCCTCGAGTACGGGTATGCGAAAGCCCTCCTGGAAAACGGGGGGCATGAGGTCATACTGGTGGACGGCCAGAGGGAGTCCCTGTCTCCCGGAGCGATACGGGAGCGTGTCGCTGGCTTCGCTCCCGATCTTGCGGTGGTCACCACGGCGCCCAGCTATCTCTTCTGGCGCTGCGCCCCCCCCGAGTTGCGGGTGCCGCGGGAGACGGTCAGGGCGCTCCGCGGAGTCTGCCGGACCCTGGCGGTGATAGGGCCCCATGGCTCCGTCACTCCCGCCTCCGTCCTGGAAAAACTCGGAGTGGATGTGGTCGTCATGGGTGAAGGGGAGGAGATCCTCCCCCTTCTCGCGGCGAGGGAGAAGGGGGACTGGGGAGAAGTGCCCTCCGTGTGCTACCGGGAAAACGGCACGATACGGGTGCAGGGGGGGCCGCATGCGGGTGATCTGTCCCTGCTCCCCGCCCTGCACTGGCCCGATGCAATGATAAGGGAATGCCGCCACCACCATCACCGCTTCGATGCGTCCCCCTCCTCGCCCGGTGCGGAGGTGGAGGCGTCGCGCGGGTGTCCCTACCGATGCTCCTTTTGTGCGAAGGGAGCATTCCGGGGCCGGTACCGGAAGCGCCCCCTTCCCGTGGTGCTGGAGGAAGTGGACGGCCTCCTTGCCCAGGGGGTCGGGTACCTCTATTTCATCGATGAACTATTCCTGCCCGACCGCCGCTTGCTGGAGGCTCTCCGGGAGCGGAAGGTGCAGTTCGGCATCCAGACCCGCATCGACCTCTGGAGCCACGGGATGCTCGACCTGCTGGGGAGCGCGGGATGCGTCTCCATCGAAGCGGGGGTGGAAAGCATCAGCGAGAGGGGCCGCGCCCTCCTGGAAAAAGGCTGTTCCCTCTCCACGGAGGCACTGCTCGATCTCCTTATCCGTGCGCGGAAGAGCGTTCCCTTCGTACAGGCTACCCTGCTTGATGCGCAGGTGGATGCTCCCGAAGAAGTGGAGCGCTGGCGGAGCTACCTCCAGGACTTCGGGATATGGGCCAACAAGCCGGTGCCGGTGTTCCCCTATCCGGGATCCCGCGAGTACGAGAAGAGGTGGGGTCCCCCTGACGGACAGGCATGGGAGAGAGCGCATGCCTGCTACCTCGAAAGGTATACTTCCTTCAGCGACATCCAGGGAAGCGGGCTGCTCCCCCTTGAGTGCCTCGAAAGGGAGGCGGCGGAATGAGCGGCGCAGGAAAGAGGATTCCGGAAAGGGTGCTGATGACCGCCGATACGGTCGGAGGGGTTTGGACGTACGCCCTCGAGCTGGCAGGCGCGCTCGGCACCCGTGGGACCGAGGTGTTTCTGGCCACCATGGGAGCCCCCCTCACGCCCTTCCAACAGGAGGAGGCTTCCCGGGTGCCCGGGATGAGGGTCTTCGCAAGCGACTACCGCCTCGAGTGGATGGAGGAGCCCTGGGATGATGTGCGGGATGCCGGGGAATGGCTGCTCGGACTGGAGGAGGAAGTGCGGCCCGACATTATCCATCTGAACGGATATGCCCACGGGGGGCTGCCCTGGCGCGCTCCGACCGTGATGGTGGCGCATTCGTGCGTCCTGTCGTGGTGGAGCGCTGTCAAGGGGGGAGAAGCCCCTCCGGTGTGGAACAGGTACCGGAGGGAAGTGGCGCGGGGGCTTGTCGCTGCCGACTGCGTGGTGGCGCCGTCAGGAGCCATGCTCACCGAGCTTTTCCGCCACTATCCCGCCACCCTTTCGGGGCGGGTGGTCTCCAACGGACGCGCTCCCGGGCTCTTTGCGCCGGGGAAGAAGGAAAAGATGGTCCTCACGGTGGGGAGGCTGTGGGATGAGGCCAAGAACGCGGCGGCCCTCCACCGCATCGCGCCCTCTCTTTCCTGGCCGGTGTACAGTGCGGGGGAGGAGAGCCATCCTTCGGGCCGGGCCGTTCCGGACGGCTCTGCCGTGTGCCGCCTCGGCAGGCTTTCCGCACGGGAACTTGCCTCCTGGATGGGCCGGGCCTCCATCTATGCCCTGCCCGCCTATTACGAGCCCTTCGGCCTCTCTGTCCTGGAGGCGGGGCTCTCGGGCTGCGCCCTCGTCCTGGGGGATATCCCGAGCCTCCGTGAGATATGGGACGGGGCTGCCCTTTTTGTGCCGCCGCAGGACGACGGGGCACTGAGGGAAGCGATAGAGGGCTTCATCCGCGCCCCGGAGGAGCTGGAGCGCATAGCGGCGTGCGCACAGGCGCGGGCGGAAGAGTTCACTTCCCTGCGCATGGCGGAGGGATACGGCATCGTGTACGGAGAAGTCATGGGAAGACAGAAAAAGACAGAATGAGACAGAGTGAAACAGAATAAGACAGGGTAAGACAGAGTGAAACAGAAAAAAACAGAATAAAGAGAGAAAAAGACAGAGAACTGCTGTTTTTCTCTTTTCTGTCTCACTCTGTCGTCCTCTGCTTCACTCTGCCTCATCTCTCTTTTCTGTTTTACCCTGTTTTTACCTGTTTCACGCTGTCTTATTCTGTCTTTTTCTGCTGTTAGGAGGTTTTGGTGCGCATTGTACTCTTCTATCAATCGATCCTCTCGGACTGGAACCACGGGAACGCTCATTTTCTCCGCGGCGTTGCCGGAGAGCTTCTCGCGCGCGGTCACGAGGTAAAGGTCTGTGAGCCCCGGGACTCGTGGAGCCTGAGCAACCTCCTGTCTTCTCACGGGTCCGCTCCCCTGCGGGAGCTGCTCCGCGCGTACCCCTGGCTGCGGAGCACCCGGTACGATCCTGCGGCCTTCGATATGGACAAGGCACTGGACGGCGCCGATCTGGTGATCGTACATGAGTGGAACGACCCGGTACTGGTGCGGCGTATCGGGGAGTGCCGGGCCCGTACCGGAGGGTTCAGGCTGCTCTTCCATGATACGCACCACCGTTCCGTTTCCGAACCGGAGAGCATGGCCTCCTACGACCTCTCCCAGTACGACGGAGTGCTTGCCTTCGGAGAGGTGATCCGGAACCTGTACCTGTCCCGCTGCTGGACGGAGCGGGCCTGGACATGGCACGAGGCTGCCGACACGCGGCTTTTCCACCCGGCCCCGGAGCCGGTGCAGGGGGGAGACCTTGTCTGGATCGGCAACTGGGGGGATGGAGAGCGCACCTCCGAACTGTACGAGTTCATCCTGGAGCCGGCCCGCTC
>JADLDZ010000152.1 GCA_020846375.1 Nitrospirales bacterium
ACTGCCGCAGGCCGAACAGTACATCCTCCAGCTTCTCGACGAGGTCGGCCTCCGCCATCACGCGCACATTGGGCACGACAAAAGCACCGTGCAGGAAGCCCGCCACCAGGGGCGCGGAATCGGCCAAAAGCAAACGCCAGGCCGGATGGGTGCGACGCAGGGCATCGAGAGTAGAGTAATCTACCCGCACTCCCTTTTACGCTTCCATTCGCGCCCGGCTCCGGGCAAAACGCGCCGTACTTATTTCTGCAGGGTCCACCGCCGGCACCCCGTTGTCACTGACAGAAAACCGCTTTTCCCGCATCGAGGGATGATAGCACGGGAGAGGAGGAAGCGCAAGGCAAACACACCTGTTTTCTCCGCGCAATCAGGCATTCAGGAGCTCGATGAACTCCTTCGGCGCAAAATTATCGGCCAGGGTCCAGACAGTGGCCGTGGCTTTCCGCATCCGGTAGACGGCCAAAGGCTCATAGCCCACCTGCTCGATCCACGGCTTCAGGAATTCGCGCTTTTCGATGATTTCTTTCTTCAGAGCGAGGTCCTCCACCAGCTCCACCGTGCCGCTGACTCTCACCTGCTTCAGGGTCTCGAAATTAGTATCGGTGAAGCACATTTCCACTTGGGGGTCCTTCGTCAATTGCTTGTGGAGGTCTTTTCCCTTTGCTCCATTGAAAATGATACCGTTTTCATCCGCCCGGTACAGGAGCATCGCACGGACCCGGGGGTGGTTCCCCTCGACAGTCGCCAGGTGAAACATGGGAAACGCATTCAGGAACTCGAAGATCTCACGCTTGTTCATATCGCTTCCTCCTTTTTCCAGGTAATAGTGCTTTGTCTGATGATAAATGCATCCTGTGCCTACTAAAGCATACCATGGAGGGCACTGAAAAAGAGAAATATTGCTGCCGGAACAGGCGGGGAGGAAATCAGCAGATCCGGGGCAGTTGTTCTCCCGAAAGCATCGAGACGGTTCTCCTGGTGCCGATGGCGGTTTTCAGGGTCACGCGTCCGGGATGATCACTCACCACCTCACCGATCACCGCGGCATCGGCGCCGAGAACATTCCCTCTCATTGCATCGAGAACGCTGCAGGCCGCGTTTTTCGGAACCACTGCAACCAGCTTGCCCTCGTTGGCGAGATAGAGCGGGTCGAATCCCAGCAGCTCGCACGCACCCTGCACCGCCTCTCTGACAGGAACCGCCTCTTCCTCGATGATGATGCCGGAGCCCGAGGCGGCTGCGAACTCATTGAGTGCCGTTGCCAGCCCTCCCCGTGTGGGGTCCCTCATCGCCCTGATCCCGGCGTGCGCCGCAAGCATGCTCCTGGCCAGTCCATGCAGGGGGGCGCAGTCGCTCCCGACAGGGGTTTCAAGGCGGATCCCCTCGCGGCAGGTCAGTACGGCGACCCCGTGGTCTCCGATGCAGCCCGAGACAATGACCACATCTCCGGGCCTGATCGATGCAGGGGAAAGGGCGATTCCCTCCCCCACGATCCCCACCCCGGCGGTCGTGATGAACACCTTGTCGCCCTTCCCCCGTTCGACGACCTTCGTATCGCCGGTGACGATCTGCACTCCCGCCTGCTCCGCGGTCTCCGCCATGGAGGCGACGATCCTCTTCAGGTCCTCGAAGAGGAGCCCCTCCTCGATGATGAAAGAGGCGCTCAGGTAAAGCGGCTCCGCGCCCCCCACGGCCAGGTCGTTTATGGTACCGCAGACCGCAAGCTTTCCGATATCACCGCCGGGGAAGAAAAGGGGGCTCACCACGTAGGAGTCGGTGGTGAAGGCGATCCGGGTGGACGGAAGGGAGAAAACCGCCTGATCGTTCAGAGGCGCAAGGTACTCATTTCTGAAGGCGTCGAGAAAGAGGTCATGAATGAGCTGGCGGCTGAGCGTGCCGCCGCTCCCGTGGCTCAGAAGAATCCGCGCGCCCTCCCTCATTCCCCGCTCCCCCCATACTTGTAATATGCGGAACAGGTCCCCTCGGAGGAGACCATGCAGGGACCCTGCGGGGCTTCGGGGGTGCATACCGTACGGAAAAGGGGACAGTCGCAGGGCCGCAGGACTCCCCTGATGATCTCGCCGCAGGAGCAGCCCGTTGGCTCCTCGTTGCCGCCCTTCTCCATAACAAACCTCTTCTCTGCATCGAAATCGGCGAACTCCTCCCGGAGGGAGAGGCCGCTCGCGGATATCGTACCGATCCCCCTCCACGAGGCATCGCTCACCTCGAAAACCCGGTCCATCACCTCCCGGGCCTTCCTGTTGCCCTCCCCGGTGACCACCCGCGTGTACTGAATCTCGATGGCGGATCTCCCCTCCTCGCACTGCCGCACCAGCAGGTAGAGCCCCTGAAGCACATCGAGCGGCTCGAATCCGGCGACGACGCAGGGGGCGTGATAGTCCTCCGCAATGAAGCGGTACGCATCGGCGCCGATGATCGTGGTGACATGCCCCGGGCAGAGGAACCCGTCCAGCTCCGCCTCTCCGCTGTCGAGAAGAGCCCGCATCGCAGGCGGCGTGAGCTTGTGCAGACAGAGAAAGGAGAGGTTCCGTATCCCCCTCTTTCTTGCCATGAGGAGGGAGGCGGCAACGGTGGGGGCGGTGGTCTCGAAGCCCACGGCATAGAAGATCACCTCTTTACCGGGATCGGCTTCGGCAATTTCCAGGGCATCCAGGGGAGAGTAGACCACCCTGATATCGCTCCCCCGTGCCTTTTCTTCCTGGAAGGAGGAGCCCGACCCCGGCACCCGCATCATATCGCCGAAGGTAGTGACAATGACGTCCCGCCGCTGTCCGATAAACCCGATCACCCTGTTCAGGTCTGCTGCTGCCGTCACGCAGACCGGGCAGCCGGGCCCCGAAATCAGCCGTATCGTGGAGGGCAGGGCATCCCTGATGCCGTACT
>JADLDZ010000153.1 GCA_020846375.1 Nitrospirales bacterium
AGAGATGACGACAACGACGAGAGGCAGCGGAGCCTACGGCTCGACAGGGACACCCGGCGCACCGCCGCAAACGGTTTCTTCATAAATGAGAGGAGCAGGGAATGCCTGCACACGCCATCTAGATATATTGTGTATAATACAACACATGAGAGCATCCTCCACGGGGGAGCGACTCTACAAATCAGCAGCAGAGCGGAGAGGCGGGAGGAAAAGCGCCTGAGACAGCCATGAGCATGAAGAACCTTGCCGGCAATGCCCTTTTGGAAGAGAGAATCTCGGCGGTGATGGATAGCGTCCATGCGGCAAAGAACTTCGACGAGATCATGATCGGCTGCAAGGAACAGATCCTGAGCCTGGTCAATGCGGACAGGCTCACCCTTTATGCCGTGGATTCGGTAATCAACGAAATCTACTCCCGTTTTTTTACCGGTGAGGGGGTCAAGGAGATCCGGGTGCCCATCTCGTCCGAGAGCCTGTCGGGCTATGCCGCTTTCAGCAAGAAAACCATAAGCGTAAGAGATGCCTATAGCGAAGAGGAGCTGAAGAGGATCGATCCGGCCCTGGGCTTCAACCGCAGCTTCGACCAGAAGACCGGCTACCGCACCCGCCAGGTTCTGGTAGCGCCGATGCTCTTCAACGGAGAACTGGTCGGGGTCATCCAATTGATCAATAAGCACACCGGAGAGATCTTCACCGAAGAGGAAAAGCATTCTGTCGAGAAGATCGCTTCCAAACTGGCCATCGCTTTTCGCAACCAGATCGAAAGGATGCTCAAGAACCGCCTCGGCTATCTGGTGCTCAAGAACATCGTCACGGAGCAGGTGCTGGACAATGCCGCCTCCGAAGCGCGAAGGGAGGGCAAAGACCTCTGCACGGTGCTCCTGGCAAAGGGGGTCCCCCGGAAAGACCTCGGTGAGGCGCTCTCCCTGTTTTACGGATGCCGCTTCATCGAATTCGATGAAAACTACCTGCTTCCGCCGGAAGTGCGGAAAGAACGGCTCAAGATCTCCTGCCCCTATCTCCGGAAGGCCTTCTGGGCGCCTATCGGCTATGATAAAGAAGAATACGTGGTAGTAATCGACGACCCCAAACACATTAAAACCAGTGAAATCTCGACTCTCCTGCCTCCCGGGAGGAAATTCAAGCTGACGGTCTCCTTGAAGGAGGATATCCTCAGATTCATCGACCTGCTCGAAAAGGGCGGAGAGGCCAGGGCAGGGGCGGCGAAAGATCCCCCCTCCGTCGATACGTCGAACATCCTCTCCGAACTGAATGTCATAACGGAAGAGGAAGAAGAGGAGCGGGATTCCGAAGTCAATGAAAATACCAACGCCATTGTCCGGTTTGTCGATCAGATTATTATCGAAGCCTTCATGAAGGGGGCTTCGGATATTCATATCGAATCAGATAAAGGCCTGGGGAAACTGAAGGTGCGGTGCCGTATGGACGGCGTCTGCTTTGACCAGCATACCATCCCCTACAGCCACAGCAGCGCCCTGGTATCCCGCATCAAGATTCTGTCCAGCCTCGACATCTCGGAGAGGCGCCTTCCGCAGAGCGGGAAAATAAAATTCAAGCTGAAAGACAAGATCATCGAGCTGCGCGTGGAAGTAACCCCTACGGCGAAAGGCGAGAATGTGGTCATGCGCATTCTGGCTTCGGGAAAGCCCATGGAGCTGGAGCAGCTCAACCTCTCGGAGCGCAATCTCGGTATGCTCACGGAGATTATTTCGAATCCCTATGGCATCGTCCTGGTGGTCGGACCCACGGGCTCCGGGAAAACCACCACGCTCCATTCGGTCCTGAGGAGAATCAACACGCCCGAAAAAAAGGTATGGACTGTCGAAGATCCTGTGGAGATCACCCAGGAGGGGCTGAACCAGGTCCAGGTAAACACGAAGATCGGGTATACCTTCGCACATGCCCTGCGCTCCTTTCTGCGCGCCGACCCTGACGCCGTGATGATCGGTGAAATGCGCGACCAGGAGACCGCCCAGGCCGGCATCGAGGCATCCCTTACGGGCCATCTGGTGCTGAGCACCCTGCATACCAACAATGCCCCTGAAACCATCATCCGACTCATCGATATCGGGATAGACCCCTTCAACTTCGCCGACGCCCTGCTGGGGGTGCTGGCGCAGCGGCTGGTGCGGACCCTCTGCAAGGAGTGCAGGATCATGTACCCCGCGACGAAGGAAGAAAAGGGCTTTTTCGTTAATGCATACGGCTCCGAACTGTTCTCTGATGACTTCAAGGATCTCGATATGGGCTCGTTGCATCTCGCAAAGGCGAAAGGATGCGACAAATGCAATAATACGGGCTACAAGGGGCGTACCGGCATCCATGAGATCCTGTCCGGGACGAAAGAGATCAAAATGGTCATCCAGAGAAAAGGGACCGCGGAAGAGATCAGAAAACAGGCAATCGGGGACGGCATGCGCACGCTGCACCAGGACGGCATCCGCAAGGTCCTGAAAGGGCAGACGGATTACGGCCAGGTGCGCAGTGTCTGCATGACGACATAGAGAGGGCAGAGCCGCTGCCCTGAGCCTTTCGGCGGAACGGGAGAAAGCTCCGCGGTCCTTGTTTGCCTTTCGGACAACATTCAATTCTGCTCTGTATTTTTTATGGGGAACACCCTGCCCACGCGACAGGGACACGGCATCCCGCTTTCCCGATACTACCGCGTATCGTAAGGGAAGCTCCTTCCACGCCGTAGAGCCACAGCACAGGAGGAGAACCGTCGTGAGCACCTGGAAACAGGGATGCTTCTCTCAGCCTATCAGACCTGAAAATGAACGCACTGCGAGAATACATACAGTCAAACCATCTCCGGGCCGTACTGCTGGCCCTCACAGCGGGCAGCCTATGCCTTCTTGTTTTGCCCGGCACCCTGACTGCAATGCTGGTCAGAGAAGGCGGACTGATGGAAACCGCACAGTGTACCGGATATGCAGCCGGCGCCCTGATCTCATGGTTCTATGCGAGACGCAAGATATGGAGTGGAGGCCTGAACGGAGGCGCGGTTCTTCTTCTCCTCGCACTGCGCGAGCTCGACTTCCAGAGGAGCTTTACCGGCATAAGCATCACGAGGACAAAGTTCTACTTCTCTTCTCAGGTCCCGATCCTCACAAAAGTAATAGGGGGATGTATCGCCCTCAGCATGCTTTCCG
>JADLDZ010000154.1 GCA_020846375.1 Nitrospirales bacterium
CCGACCTGCTCGGCTCGAAGCAGGGGATGTTCAGGAAGAATCTCCTCGCGAAGCGGGTGGACTATTCCGCGAGGTCTCCGATTACCGTCGGTCCCGAGCTCCTGCTGCACCAGGTGGGGCTGCCCCGGGTAATGGCACTCGAACTCTACAAGCCGTTCCTCTATGCCTACCTCATCCGGAAGGGATTTGCCCCGAACCTCAGGCAGGCGCGAAAACTTGTCGAGCAGAGGAACCCGGAGGTGTGGGACGCCCTCGATGAAGCCATTGCGGAGCATCCGGTTATCGTGAACAGGGCGCCCACTCTGCATACGCTGAGCATGCAGGCCTTTGACCCGGTGCTTATCGAAGGCAGCGCCATTCGCCTCCACCCACTGGTCTGCTCGGGGTTCAATGCCGACTTCGACGGGGACACCATGGCAGTGCATCTGCCCCTCTCCCTTGAAGCCCAGACCGAAGCCCGTGTCCTCATGATGTCGGTGAATAACCTCTTTCATCCGGCAACCGGCGCTCCTGCGCTGTCCCCCTCCCAGGATATTGTCCTGGGGCTCTATTTTCTTACCATGGAAAAAGAGGGGGGGAAAGGGGAGGGGATGACCTTTGCAGACCCCGAAGAGGCGGAACTCGCCTGCGAGAACGGGGTGGTCGAAGAACAGACAAAGGTGAGGGTGCGCGTGAGCGGGTCCCTGGCGGACACAACGGTGGGAAGGGCGATCCTCTCTGCCGTCCTTCCTGCAGGCATCCCCTTCTCCCTTGTCAATAAGGTGCTCAGGAAAAGGGATATCGGGGCTCTTGTGAAAAGGTGCCATGAAGTGCATGGTACGAGGCGGACCGTACGGCTTCTCGACGACCTCAAGACCCTCGGGTATCGCTACGCTACCCGTTCGGGAATCTCTCTCTGTCTCGATGACCTGCATGTGCCTGCGGGGAAGGCGGAGATCGTAGCGGAGGCGCAGCGGGAGGCGGAGGAAGTCTCCACTCATTACTCCCAGGGGAGGATATCCGGGAGCGAGCGACACAATAGGGTCGTTGATATCTGGACGAAAGCTACCGACCGGATCGCCGATGAGGTCATGAAGGAGCTGAAAGAGCGCGGGGTCAGCGAGGATGAGGCCTTTATCGGCAGCGGTTCTCGCTGCATGCAGGGCTTCAATTCGCTCTTTATCATGGCGGATTCCGGAGCGAGGGGGGATAGGAACCAGGTCAGGCAGGCCTCGGGCATGCGGGGCCTCATGGCGAAGCCCTCCGGGGAGGTCGTCGAGACCCCGATAACAGCAAGCCTCAGGGAGGGGTTGAGCGGCTTCCACTATTTTCTTTCTGCCCACGGCGCCCGTACCGGAAGGGTGGCGGCTCCCCTGAAGACCCCGTTGTCGGGATACTTCACGCGCCGGCTGGTCTACGCTGCCCGGGACGTATCGATCACAACGGATGACTGCGGGTCTCTTGACGGCATCTGCAAGGAGGCGCTCAAAGAGGGCTCTGCAGTCCTGATCTCTCTGGAGGAGAGGATACGGGGGAGCTATCTTGCTGATCTGGTAACGCATCCGGTCGATGACAGCATTCTCGCACCCTTTAATGCCCTGGTGGATGATGCGGTCGCACAAGAGATTCTCAGTGCCGGTGTGGAGAGAGTGAAGGTGAGGTCGCCTCTGACCTGCAAGGCGGAGAAAGGCGTCTGTGCGCGGTGTTACGGAATGAACCTCGGGCGGAGGCTGCCCTCTGAGATCGGTGATGCCGTGGGCATCATCGCCGCGCAATCCATTGGGGAGCCGGGCACCCAGCTGACCCTCCGGTCCTTCCATGGGGGAGGTACCGCCTCAATGCAGCGTGCCTCCTGTACTCTTGAGGGACACCATAGTGGTGTGGTGCGCTTCAACGATCTGAAATGTGTCCGGAGGAACGACTCTGTTCTGGTCGTCATCACGAGGACGGGCAGTATATCCCTATTGGAGAAGGGGGGGGATCGGGAGAGGGAAAGACTGCCTGTCCTGTACGGATATGAGCTCTGCGTCGAGGAGGGAGAGCGCGTCGGGGCAGGCCATGTTCTGGCGAAATGGGATGCCTACGCGCTTCCGATTATCACCCATGCGGGTGGAACGGTTGTCTGTGAGGACATCAGGGCAGGGGAGACTGCCAGGGAGGATGCCGACGAATATGGGATCGTCAGGCGGACCATTACGGGATCGACCGGCTCACTGAAGCCGCGGGTGCTGGTCAGGACAGAGGGTACGGTGGAGCAGCACCTGCTTCCCCCCGGGGCTCACGTGCTTGTCCGCGAGGGAGAGGTGGTATCCCCGGGCAGTGTCATCGCCTCACTCCCCCGTGAGACCACAAAATCCATGGACATTACCGGAGGCCTCCCCAGGGTCATCGAGCTCTTTGAGGCGAGGGCGTCGAAGAGCGCGGCGTCCTCATTGACAGGCGCTCCCCTTAACCCGCATGATCTGATTGCCGCGGCCGGGCTCCCACCGCTCTGGACCCGTCTGATCGAGGGGGCTCAGAGGGAGTACCGCTCGCAGGGGGTGGACATCCATGACAAACATTTTGAGGTAATCATACGGCAGATGACGGACTTTGTGCGGATTTCCGACCCCGGCGGTTCCGATCTCCTGCCCGGACAGATAGTCAGAAGAAGGGCTTTCGATCAGTTCTGCGCGAAAATGAGATATGGAGGGAAGAGGGCGCCCTCCGCGAAGCAGATCCTGGTGGGGATTACGAAGATCCCCTCTCTTTCTCCGGGCTTTCTGGCTGCGGCTTCTTTTCAGGATACGGTTAAGGTGCTGGCTGCGGCCGCCCTTGAGGGGAGGACCGATATGCTGGAGAGCAATGCGGCGAGAATAATGGCCGGGAAGAGGATCCATACAGGTGTCGGCCTCTATGCAAAAGAGGGGAAGGCGCGCTAAAGGAGAAGCGCGGAAAGGGTATTCAGGCTCTCCTTGAGAGCTTCCTCCTCGTCGGGGTATTCCGCTTGTGCGGCACGCTTCTCCTCCGCCGGCTTCCCCCTCACTCCTCTCTCCGCATCCCGGAATGCAGAAAGTTCTTCTTTCCCTGCGTCATGTTCCCGCAGGCCGCCCCCTTGCTTCACCCTTTCCGCGGTATCTGCTCCAGGGCACGGCCGGGGCAATGGACGTGGTAATGAGCGTACGGAGAAGTATTCGAAAAGGATTTTCTTGATGATGCGCGTTTTGTCTCCTTTGATGGCGGCATGCTTTTCCAATCCTTCCAGTATGATCCTGTCCTCTTCGCTCTCCTGGTACAGGCGCAGGAGAAAGGGGGCGGGCTTCTTGCTCATCATCCCTCTCCTCTTGATCAGACGACTGTTTTCGCCAGCATGACCGATCTCTTATAGTACCCCCTGGCATTTGCCATTTGGGGGTCCTCCGCTTTGAACGTTGCGTGGGCGATGGAGGAGAGGTGGTGGTGGAGCAGCTCCGCTCCTCCTCCCTCCAGGAGCAGGAAGTCGATCTCCCCCTCGGCGCTCCATTTCGATTTCACGGTGCCGGCAATCCTCAGGCCTACCTGTTCGAGGACGTTGTTCACAATGTGGCTGATATTCCGTATCTGACCTGCTACCTTCAGTCGTTTGCTCCCGATGCAGGCCTCTGCATCGGCGATGGTGAAGTGGTCCAATCCGTACTCGTTCATGAGCGCCGTGCACAGCATGTCATAGAGAGTATACGTGCCGATGGGAACGCTTCCCGAAGCCTTCTCCAGATAGTTCCGTGCGTTTTCGACCAATATCCAGTCGGTGGTGCCGTGTCCGATATCGAGAACCCCGAAACGGCGGGCCGAGGGAACGTTCCTGTTCACCCCTCCCTCGTTGTCGAAAAAGAAATGGAAGAAAGCACCAAAGGGCTGGGGGATTACATTGACCCTGACCCTCTCCGGGTTGATCCCGATGCTGTTGAAAACCCTGAGTACCACCTGTTCGGCCTTGTCCTTATCTTTCATATAGTTGACCGGCAGCCCTGTCACTATCATTATTTTTTCGATTTCCAACGGATCGACGCCCTCAGTGAATCTTTCCAGGGCAGAGAGCATGAGCGCTGCATAGATATCGCTTTCGATCCAGTCTCTGGTTTTGAGCTGAAAGGAAAAGTCGCTGAATCTCGCCCTCTCGCCCACAAAGTACCTCCTTTTGTTATA
>JADLDZ010000155.1 GCA_020846375.1 Nitrospirales bacterium
GGACAGAGGAGATTGCCCACGCTCAGGCCGCGAGAGAGGGCGTGGAGGAGCTTACCCCGGACAGGATGGACATCATACGGTTCATGAGGGAGTATTACCGGAAATATGATTTTTTCCCCCTGCTCGGAGCGGTGTGCAGGAATATTCACCGGCCGGGGGACTGTTTCAGTGAGACATTTCTGCCCCCCCTGACGGCGTGGAAGATAGCGGGACTCCCCCGGCCCGATGAACATGTTGCCGCCTATCTGCGCGGCGAAGGGGGCGTGACGTAGCGGGAGGCGCTCCATGAACAGACTCGCAACGGAAAGGTCTCCCTACCTCAGACATGCCGCTGACCAGAAGATCCGGTGGTACCCCTGGTGCGACGAGGCCTTCGAAAAGGCGCGGCAGGAGGACAAACCCCTCTTCCTCAGCTCCGGAGCGGTGTGGTGCCACTGGTGCCACGTAATGGCAAAGGAGAGCTTTTTCGACGAGGAGGCGGCGCAGATCCTGAACGACCACTTCATCTCCATAAAGCTGGACAGGGATGAGAGGCCCGAGATCGACCGGAGGTACCAGAAAGCGGTGTCCGCCATGGGCGCCGGGGGAGGGTGGCCCCTCACCGTTTTTCTGACTCCGGACAGGAAGCCTTTTTTCGGGGGCACCTACTTCCCCCCTGAGGATGTTTACGGGCGGCCGGGCTTCAAGAAGGTGCTGCGTGCGGTGATCGAGCTGTACCGGACGAAGAGGGACGAGGTCTCCCGCTACACCGACGAGCTCATGGCGTTCATCAGGCCCGGGGCGCTGCCACTGGGAGAGGTGAGCACCGCCCTGCTCGATACGGCGCTGCGGGGGATGGGCTCCCTCTTTGATCCGCAGAACGGCGGGTTTGGAACCGCCCCGAAGTTCCCCGCTCCCGGAGCGCTGGGATTCCTGCTCAACCGCTTCTTTTTCGCCCGTGAGGAGGGCGTCGGGCTCATGGTGCGGAAAACCCTCACGGCGATGGCGAAGGGCGGGTTCCATGACCAGCTCAGGGGCGGTTTCCACCGGTATTCCGTCGATGCGTCCTGGACCGTCCCCCATTTCGAGAAGATGGCGGACGATAATGCATGGCTCCTGAGGAACTACAGCGATGCCTGTTCCGTTTTCGGGGACGGGTATTTCAGGGAAGTGGCCCGGGGGATCATCGCCTTTACCGTTGCCGTGCTCTCCGACCCCGACGGCGGATTCTATGCGAACCAGGACGCCGATGTCACCCCGGATGACGAGGGAGGGTACTTCACCTGGACGGAAGAGGAGTTCCGGGATGCCCTTCCTGCCGGGGAGTATGAAGTGCTTTCCCTGCATCTCCTCCATGAAAGGGGTGCCACGCATCACGATCCCTCCAGGAAGGTCCTCTTCGTCGCCGCGGAGCCGAAGGAGATCGCCGCCCGGACCGGCAGGCAGGAGGAAGAGATCAGGGAGATCATTACGCGGGGCAAGGAAAAGCTGCTCCAGGCCAGGGACAGGCGGAAAGCACCCTTCGTGGACAGCACCCTCTATACTTCCCTGAACGGAATGTTTATCACCGCCTACCTGAAGGCGTTCAGGGTCCTGGGGGAGGAGTGGATCAGGGACTTCGCCCTGAAGAGCCTTCACCGGACGCTGCGGGAACACCGCACCGGCGGCGTCCTGCTCCACACTGCGGGAGTCAAGGCCCTCCTGGACGACCATATCTACCTGATCGAAGCATTGCATGCCGCCTATGAGGAGACGGGGGATACCGCCTGGCTCACTGAGGCGGACGGCCTGATGGAGCACTGCCTGGAACGCTTCTGGGACGCCTCCGAAGGGGGCTTCTTCGATGCGGAGACCGAAGTTCTGGGCGTGCGGCTGAAGGGGATGGAAGATATCCCCCACCCTTCGGCCAATGCGGTGGGTATTCCGCTCCTCCTCTCCCTTGCCGATGCCACCGGGAAAGAGAAGTACCGCGACTATGCCGGGAAGGCGCTGCATGCCTTTGCCGCACAGGCAGGGGACTTCGGGGTGCATGCAGGCAGCTATTTCAGCGCGGTGGATGCGTATTTCTCTCTGCTTACGCTGACGGTGGAGGCTTCCCCGGGGAGTGCCCTCGCCCGCGCTGCCCTCGATGCGTTCCGACCCTATAAGAGCATCGTCTATCGTGGGGATACGGGACGCGTTATCCCCTGCTCCAGGGATGCCTGCTACGAGCCGGTCGAGAGCCCCGGGACGCTCCGTACGATACTGACTGCAGGGAAGTAAAGAAAGATACGGAGAGGAGGAGACCCGCCGATTGTAGCATTATTGTAATCCCCTTTGCCGTGATCGCACGAACTCAGCCTGCATACAACACCCTAATGCACCAGCAGGATCGCCGCCGCATAAATGAGATACAACACGCCGCCGAGGAGCACTGTCCAGGGGGATACCTTCCGGCGGAAATGGATTTCCGCGACCAGTATCAGCGCGGAGACGAGCGCCAGCGCGGCAGAGAGAAGGCCGAGCCCCGAGAGCCTCCATTCGGTGAACAGCAGGCCCACCGATACGGGAAAGGTAGACTGGAACACCATGGCGCCGGTGATATTCCCCATGGCCAGTGTATCCCTGCCCTTCAGGGTCCAGGTGATGCTGTTGAACTTCTCGGGTAGTTCCGTTGCAACGGGAGCGACCAGCAGGGCGAAGAGCAGCGGGTTCATGCCCCAGGAGGCGGAGAGCTTCTCGATGCTCCCCACGAAGACATGCGCGCCGCCGACCATGAGGCCGAGCGCCGCCAGCACCTGGAAGAGGATGGGACAGAGCCCCTCCCGTCCATGGTCCGTCCCTCCCTTTGGCCGCCGCAGTCCGAAGGCAACAAGCTTTCGGAGGTACAGCTCCTGTGTGTGCATGATACCTTCGCTCTCGCCGGTGAAGGTCTTGTAGGCATACACCAGATACCCCGCAACGAGCAGGAGGGCGATAACGGCATGCCCCCTGACGAAAACCGGCAGAAAGATGGCCGTGCCGTAGAGCGCGATGAAGAAGAGCAGGTCCCTCTTCAGGGAAGAGGCTTCGATATGCAGCTCGAATCCCCTTTTCTTCCTGAAGAAGCTGACGGCCACCGCGAGTCCCACGAGAAAAAAAGCGAGGGTGGAGAGCATGAAGGGTGCCCCGAGAATGGCCCCTACCCCGATGCTCTGCGAAGTGCTTCCTCCATGTATCAATATGGCGACGAGGGGGAGAATGGTTTCCGGGAGGGCCGTGCCCACTGCCGCGAGAAGGCTTCCTACCACGGCCTGTGAAAGAGAAAGCCTCCTGCCGAGTACCTCTACCCCGTTGGTAAAGATCTCGGCGCTCGCCAGGATCATGAAAAGGCTGAGGAGGAGAAAGAGTAGCTCTGTCATTTCCTACCGGACGATCAGCACAGGGCAGCGCGAGGACTTTATCACGGATTCGGAAACGCTTCCGATCAGCATTTCCCTGATGTGCGATATCCCCCTGGCCCCCATGATGATAAGGTTTGCGTCTCGTTCTGCAGCCGCTTGGATGATTGCTTTATAGGGAATCCCTATAGTGACGAAATTCTCCACGCCGCCGCCGCGCAGGAAGGAGCAGAGGTTCTCCCCTGCCTCGCGCTGCAGGTGCCGCGTGTATTCGTCCTTCTCGGTCTCGCTGATCTCCCGCAGCTTTGCGAAGCTCTTCTCCAGGGCGAGGCTTGACACCACGTGGACCAGGGTCAGGCCGGCAGCGCTCTTCTCCGCCAGGGAGCGGGCCGCCTCTGCGGCCTTTCGTGAATTTTCGGAGAAATCGACCGCACAGACGATCCTTTTTACCTCCACCGTTCCCAGGGAGGCCCTTTCCGCCTTCTCCCCCCGAACGACCAGGAGGGGGACTGCAAGGGACCGTATCAGCCGCTCCGAGCTGCTTGGGCGTATCAGGTGCGACTGGTGGCCGAGGACGAGGATATCGGAAGCAAGCTCCCGGAAGCGGGAGGCAAAGGTCTCCGCCAGTCTGCCCGCTGTGATGGAATGGACTGCCCGGACTCCCTGCGCAGAGACCCGCTGCTCCCATTCCTGCAGAAGCGCCCGGTCGGCTTCCTTTTCCTTTTCGAGGTAGGGTGTCATGTAGGCGGGAGGGGTGAGGGCATAGTCCATCACATGCAGCAGGTGCACCTCCGCTTCTTTCTCTCCACAGGTCCGGGCGAGCCAGAGGGCATAGGCAAGCACCTTTTCCGTATCGCTTCCGAGATCGACGGCAGCCAGAATTTTTCGACAGGTCATCATGTACAGTGTCCCCGGATGATTTATAGAATGGCCGCTTTCCCGCAAAAAGGCAGGCGCGGACATTCTTTCAATTTAATTATATAATATACGATAACAGGGTCGGCACACGGTAAGCGGTGCCGGAAGCGGGAATACGCGGGGGAGCGAAAAGCAGGGGCGGGGTGAACCGCCCCCACCAGTTATTATCGTATCGAGTCTTTCAGGGTCTTTCCGGCGGTAAATTTCGGGATCTTCGTAGCGGGAATCTTGATCTCCGCTCCGGTCCTCGGGTTGCGGCCCTTCCGCGCCTTTCTCTTCGAAACGGAAAACGTGCCGAAGCCGACGAGGGTGACTTTCTGACCTTTCTTGAGGGAAACCTTTACTGCGTCCAGTGTCGCGTCGAGAGCCTTCGTCGCATCAGCCTTCGTAAGGCCTGCTCCCGAAGCAATCTTGTCGATGAGCTCTGCTTTTGTCATTCTCTTCACTCCCCCCTCTTATTGACGATATGGATTAGAAAGTCTCGAACTTTCGGTATACACAATAACAGGAAGGCTTTTATTTGTCAAGTGGAAAAATGGCGATTTTCCGGCGTTTTTGCGGCATCCTCCAGGGGAAAAGCGTCAATGGGCCTCCGCCCAGTTCCCACCCCACCCGATCTCCACCTTCAGCGGAACGGAGAGGGCGAGGGAGTGCTCCATCTCATGCCGAATCATTGCCGTGACTCCCTCCCGTTCGTGCCCGGGAGCATCGAAGAGGAGCTCATCGTGGATCTGGAGCACCATCCGGGTGGAGAAACCCCCTTCCCTGAGCCTCTTCGCGATGCGGATCATGGCGATCTTGATGAGATCGGCGGCGGTCCCCTGTATGGGGGAGTTGACCGCCAGCCTCTCCGCCTGCTGCCGCACATTTGCGTTGGAGTTCCCGATTTCGGGGAGCGGTCGTGTTCTCCCCAGCAGGGTGGAGACGCATCCCGTCCGCCGTGCCGCTTGTATGGTGGCGTCGATATAATCCCTCACCCCCGGATGTTGGGAAAAGTACCTCTCGATATAGGCGGAAGCCTCCGGCGGAGGGATGCCGAGGGCCTCGGAGAGCCCGTACGGGCTCATTCCGTATACCACGCCGAAATTCACCACCTTCGCTATCCTCCTCATCCCGGCATCCACCTCTTCGATGGGAACTCCGAATAATTCGGAGGCGGTGCGCGCATGGATGTCGCTGTTCCTGCTGAAGGCGTCGATCAGGCCCCTGTCCCCGCTCATGTGCGCCAGGATGCGCAGCTCGATCTGCGAATAATCGGCGGAGATGAGGACATGGCCCTCGTCCGCGATGAATGCCTCCCTGATCCGTATCCCCCACTCCCCCCGGACAGGGATGTTCTGGAGGTTCGGCTCGCTGCTGCTGAGCCTGCCGGTGGCGGTCACGGTCTGGTTGAAGGAGGTGTGTATCCTGCCCGTCTTCCTGTTGAGCAGTTTCGGCAGGGCATCCGCATAGGTTGTCTTCAGCTTGTGCAGGGTCCGGTAGTTGAGCACCTCTCCGGGGAGTTCATGGGCCTTTGCCAGTTCCTCCAGAACGTCCATGCCTGTCGAATACCCCGTCTTCGTCTTTTTCCCCGGCTTGAGGCCGAGGTTTTCGAAGAGCACCTTTCCGAGCTGCCGGGGGGAGTTGATGTTGAAGGTCTCCCCGGCAAGGGCGTAGATTCTTGCCTCGATACCGCCGAGTTCTCTCTCCAGTTCCCTGGACAGCTTCTCCAGCTTCCCGGTATCGATCCGTATCCCGACCTCCTCCATATCGATGAGAACGGAGAGGAGGGGCATTTCGATATCGAAATACAATTTCTCCAGGCCCCTTTCCCTGAGCAGGGGGAAGAGGATGTCGCGAAGCTCCATGGCCAGTTCGGCGTCTTCCGCCGCATACCGGGTCGCCTCTTCCGGCGGGACCTCCGCAAAGGATTTCTCCTTGCCGGCAACCTCGGTGTATGCCCTTTTCCGGTGGGACAGGTATTCCAGCGAGACGTCCCCGAGGCTGTGGCCCGGTTTGTTGGGGTTCAGCAGATAGGAAGCCAGCATCGTATCATAGAGAGCGCCCTGCGCCCGGATGCCCTCTTTGCGGAGGATGAGGATGTCATACTTCAGGTTATGCCCGATCTTGGCGACGGAGGCATTTTCGAGAGCACCCTTGAGGAGGGGCAGCGCATCCGGGAGGTTGGGGCCGGAGAGGTGGCGCAGCGGAACATAACAGGCGCGCCCTTTTTCCCTGCACAGGGCGATGCCTACCACCCTGTCGGACAGCGGATCAACCCCGGTGGCCTCGACATCGAACGCCAGCTCCCGCAGGGTATAGTCGGCAGCCGGCACAGGGCGACTTCCCGGCAAGAAAACAGCGAGATCATCCCGTGCCTCTTGCCCGCTCTCTTCTTTCTTGTTTTCGTTGAAAAGCGAATATTGCTCCATTCTGTTGCGCCTCATAAAGAAAGGCAGAGTGAGGCAGATAACGGCAGAGTAAGACAGAGAGAAGCAGTATAAAACAGAGTAAAACAGGCAAAGAGTTAAGATAAAAGAAGTCGGATGACTGCTGTTTTTCTGTCTTACTCTGTCGTTATCTGTCTTATTCTGCTTTATTCTGCCTTTTCCTGTCTACCCTCTCCTTATGGACAGGAGCAGTTCGGCATTCTTGATATGGGTCATGGAGAAAGGGGTATCCAGATAGCGTGCATACCGGTTTGGATCGGGGGGCTCATCCCGCAGAAAGGGGCGGACATACTGAATGGTATGGTCGGCCATCCTGCGGTGCAGCGCCGGAGTGGAGAGAGAGGAGGGGAAATCCGCGATGTGGTTCCTCATGAGCTGGTAGAAATCCTTCTGCTCGTAGTCGAAGAGGCTTGAGGCGCTCAGGGTGGCGATGATCTTCCCTTCGTAGTGCTCCCAGAAGCGCATGAAGGTCTTGTGGTGGAAGCGCGGCAGCCTGTCGATTCCCTTGAAGACGACGAGATCGAAATTGGTGAAGAATTCGAAATAGAGCTCTTCCTCGGTGATGTTGCCGCAGGGAATGACGCAGGCGATCGCGGAGCTCAGGCCGAAGGCGTCGATGCCGAGGAGCCGGTTCAGGATGAAGTGAGCATACGCCTCGTCCTCGTACCGGACGACCATCCTCCTGCCCTGGAGCAGATGAAAATTCCTGAAAGTCTTCAGGAAGTGCTCGCAATGGGCCTCCCCCGGCAGGTACGATTCCAGCCGGAAGGAGGAAGAGGGGGGAGAAACGGGTTTGATGCTCTCCCGGATTCCCATCTCGTGCAGTACGCTGTTCGCCTCCATAATGCAGTCATTAAGGAAATCCAGGCTCTTCTTTTCGTCCATGCCTGTCCGCTTCAGCCGGGCCATGAGGGTCGTCCCGCTCTCCCTGTCCCTTTCGATGATGAAGAGGATGGCGAGGGCGGTGAGATACATGACGAAGGAGTAGAGCAGCTTGTTTTTCGTGATGGAAACCTTCATCCCCTTATCGACGGCGTAGTGGAGATTGAGAAGGAGATAGCCGAGAACGTAGCCGTCCAGTACCGAGGTGAAGGCACCCACCACCTTCTCGAAGTACGTCTTGTTGACCTGGACGAGGTCGGTGCCGAAGAGGAGCCGCTCGAAAGACCGGGAGGCTTCGGAATAGAGACGTGCAGGAGAGGTGTAGTAGCCGTGCAGGTCGAGGGGGCTGTTCTTCATGAGGATCTTCAGACCACAGGCCTCGAGGGACAGCAGGGAGCTTCCCTCTCCCCATTCGTTCTTATACCCGAAAAAGGGGGAGATCCTCTTGAAGAGCACCGTCTTGAGAGTGGTGAAAAGGTGGTAGTTCCGGAAACCGGGAAGAGAGACCTCGACCCGGGCCCTGTTGCGCTTCACGAACTCCCCGGAGATGCGCTTCACCGCATTCAGGCCGAGACGGGCGACAATGCAGTCGATATCGGAGGCGTTGATATCGGAGACCCCCTTGCTGCCTGCGGAGCGGGTGAGAAGGTCCTCCTTGAGGTCGGGAAAGACCGTCGCATCTCCCGCTTCAGGCCCGGTGTTCTGTGTCACCCCCTTATTCTTCTTCTCCTTTTCCTCGGTCCACTTGCGGTGTACCTCGCTGATCTCGATAATATACAGCTTCAGCCGCTCCACCTTTGTTTCGCCGCTTTCCAGCTCTGCCATTAGATTGGTGAGGGGGGTCAGAAAATCGTGCTGTCTGTATTGGGAAATCGTATAGTAGGTGAGAGCGCTCAGGGGGATCGGGTCCTCCTCCACAAGGCGCTCCAGGTTCTGCCGGATGTAGGAGCCCGTATCGAAATCGCCGGTGAGATGCAGTCCTACGGCGTCGTCGTCCTGCCGGACGACTTCGGCGTGCAGGGATTTGTGCGCCGTGGAGAGGGATACCGACGCATCGCTGCATTTCAGCTTGCCCCGCTTCGTGATCTTTGCCCCCTCCCTGCTCATCTCGGTGACGGCGCCCAGGTCTCCCGCGGAGATCCCGCCGATACGATAGCGCAGGTCTTTTCTCCTGTTGAACACGTTCTTATCCGGGACCGCCTTCGGAGCGGAGGCTTCCCCGGACGGCTCCTTCCTTACGGGCCGTACAGGGGCGGGTTTCGATTTTTTCGGGAACATATCAAAAAATCCCACAGCGGAACCTCCTTTTCTGAAGAAACACTTTATATTTTTTGTCCTTTCTTGTCAATAGGCGGCTGCCTCTCTATGGGCTGTCTTTCGTCCGGTCCTCTCCCCTGAGGAATGCGAACAGGCGCTCCCTGTCGGTGATCGTTTCGTATTCGCCCCGCGGCTCATAGCCATGGGAGGGGATGAGCCGGATGAAACTCTTGAACTCGAACTCCGAAAACAGGGCGAGGAGCGCGGGCCAGTCGGGTTCGGCGAGGGAAAGGTCGCGCAGGTTCGCTTCCACAGGGACGGAGGTGTCGATGGTGGAGAGGGTACGGCTCAGTTCGATGCTCTCCCTGCCTTCCTGCACCAGGCGCCTCAAACGCTCGTTCCGGACCCTTTCGGGATGGGCGAGGAGCGCATCAAGGCCGCCTGCCTCCCGGAGGAGTTCCTTTGCCGTCTTTTCGCCGATTCCCTTCACGCCCGGGATGTTGTCGACCGCATCCCCGGTGAGGGCCATTATCTCGGGAATCCTTTCGGGGGGAAGCCCGAACCTCTCCTCCACCTGTTTCGCGTCGATGACGAGGTCTTTCATGGGATCGTATATCCGTATCCCGTCGTTCACCGCCTGCATCATGTCCTTGTCTCCGGTGACGATGAAGACTCCGGCGCCCTGGGCTGCGGTTTTCCGCGCGAGGGTGCAGATGATGTCGTCGGCCTCATAGCCGGGGAGCTCGAAGGAGGGGATGCGGAACGCCTGCACGATCTCCTTGATGCGGGGGATCTGGACCGAGAGGTCGTGGGGCATTTCGGGCCTCTGCGCCTTGTATTCCCGGTACATCCGGTGCCTCCCGGTGGGAGAGGGAGAGTCGAAGGCGATGGCGAGGGCGTCGGGCTTCCTCTCCCTGATGATCCGGAGGAGCATGGAGGTGAAGCCGTACAGGGCGTTGGTGGGGAACCCCTTTGCGTTGGAGAGCCCCCTGATGGCGTGGTACGCCCGGTAGTAATAGGAGTTGCCGTCGATGAGGTATACGTACATTACTTGATTATACCAGAGCCGTCTCTCCGGGGCTCTCCCTGGAGTGTTCCTCTTGCGTTTTCCATCTCCTCCACGGTGAAGGGAAAGTGAGCGCGTAAATTGCGCAAACCCTTTAAATATGGTAATATACACTTTGAATAAATTCAGAAGGGGTATCCTGTTCCGTACCCCTGCCGGTGCACGGTTTGCTCGGCCTCGCTGCGAACACGGCTTGTGTGCGCACCCTGATCTAACAACAACCATACACAAAGAAAACGGATAAGAGAGCGACGATGACGAAGAAGTATGCGATTGGAGTCGATCTTGGAGGGACCAATATCAGGGCTTCCCTGATTACCTCCGGGAATGAGGTAATGGAAAAGGTGAAGGAGCCCACCGGGAAGGACCCCCTTGCGGTGCTTCACAAGCTGCTGGACTCCCTCTACACCCCCTATGGGCAGGAGGTCGGCGGGATCGGCATCGCCGCGGCGGGGCTGGTGGACCGGGAGAGCGGGACGGTGCTCCTGTCCCCCAACATCCCGGCGCTGAACGGGGTGAGCCTGACCGCGGAGCTGGAAGGAAAATACGACACCTGTATTGTCGTGGAGAACGATGCCAATGCCGCCGCCTACGGCGAAAAGGTCGCGGGTGCGGGGAGGGATATCGGGAGCTTCGTCATGATCACCCTCGGAACGGGAATCGGCGGGGGGATTGTGATACGGGGCGAGCTGCTGCCGGTGGCCGCGGAAGTCGGGCATATGAGTATCAATGCCGAAGGTCCCCCCTGTCCCTGCGGAAATGTGGGCTGCCTGGAGCTGTACGCTTCGGCAACCGCCCTGATCGGGAATGCCGTTGCGGAGCTGGAGAGGGGTACCACGAGCATCCTGAAGGATCTCTATAATGGCAATTTCTACAAGATTTCCGCGGAAGACATCTACCGGGGAGCCCTCGAAGGAGACCCCCTTTCCCGGACCATTTTGCGGGAAGCGGGGAAGAGCCTCGGAATCGGGATCGCGAGCATGATCAATTTGTTCAGTCCCGATGCCGTCATCCTGACCGGGGGGCTGATCGGCGCCTGGAACATCTATGTCGACGCCGCCATCAAGGAGGCGGCGAAAAGGGCGATGAAGGAGCTGTACAGCAGGGTGAAAATAATTCCCTCGTCTCTCGGAGATGACGCCGGCATGGTCGGCGCCGCCCGTCTCATTCCTCATCCCTGTGCGAAATGAAGGCGGCGCACTCCCCTGCGCGGTACGGGAGATGCGTCCCGGCTGTGCTGTCCGGGGACGCTGTCGCGGAGTAGGGTTATGTCAAGGAATATACGTAATTTTTCCATAATCGCCCATATCGACCACGGGAAGTCTACCCTGGCGGACAGGCTCCTCGAGTACACCGGCGCGCTGAGCTCGCGGGAGATGACGGCCCAGGTGCTCGACTCCATGGACCTGGAGCGGGAGCGGGGCATCACCATCAAGGCCCATGCCGTGCGGCTCACCTACAAGGCGGATAACGGGAAGACCTACATCCTGAACCTCATCGACACGCCGGGGCACGTGGATTTCTCCTACGAGGTGTCGCGGAGCCTCGCCTCCTGCGAGGGGAGCCTCCTCGTGGTGGACGCCACACAGGGGGTCGAGGCCCAGACCCTCGCCAACACCTATCTCGCCATCGAGCATGACCATGAGATCATCCCGGTCATCAACAAGATCGACCTCCCCGGAGCGGAGCCCGATCGGGTGAAAGACCAGATCGAGGAAGCGGTGGGGATCGATTGTTCCGAAGTGGTCCTGGCCAGCGCCAAGGAGGGGATCGGGACAAAGGAGATCCTGGAGGCTATCGTGAGGAAGATCCCTCCTCCGGCCGGCTCGGCCGAAGCGAAGCTGAAGGCTCTGATCTTCGACTCATGGTTCGACAACTACCAGGGTGTCATCGTCCTGGTAAGGGTCTTCGACGGGGTCGTTCGGCCCGGGATGAAGATCCGGCTGATGGCAGCGGGTAAGGAATACGAGGTGACGAAAGTCGGCATCTTCACCCCGAAGATGGAGGACGCGGCAGAGCTCTCCGCAGGGGAGGTCGGGTTCATCATCGCCTCCATCAAGACGGTGGGGGATACGAAGATCGGCGATACTATCACCGATGCGTCGCGTCCGGCGGATGCGCCGCTCCCGGGCTATAAGGAGATAAAGCCCCTCGTTTTCTGCGGGCTCTATCCCGTGGAGACCCACCAGTACGAGGAGCTGAAGGTCGCCCTCGAGAAGCTGCGGCTGAACGACTCCTCCTTCAGTTACGAGCCCGAGACCTCCACAGCCCTGGGCTTCGGCTTCCGGTGCGGGTTTCTGGGGCTCCTCCACATGGAGATCATCAAGGAAAGGCTCGAAAGGGAGTTCGGGCTCACCCTCATCAGCACGGCACCCACGGTGATCTACCTCGTCACCGCCATGGACGGAGCCAAATCGTACGTGGACAACCCGAGCAAGCTCCCCGAGCGGTTCCTCACGATCGAGGAGCCCTTCGTGAAGGTGACCATTTTCGTGCCCCAGGCCTACATCGGCCAGATACTGGATCTCTGCCAGGAGAAGCGCGGCATCCAGAAGGACTTCTCCTACCTGAGCAAGGACCGGATCATGGTCGCCTACGAGCTGCCGCTGAACGAGATCCTTTGGGACTTCTACGACACCCTCAAGTCCGTCTCGAAGGGCTACGCGTCCATGGATTACGAGTTCCTCGGCTACCGGGAATCGAAGCTCGTGAAGCTGGACCTGCTCCTGAACGGGGAAACGGTGGACGCCCTTTCCTTGATTGTGCATACGGACAAGGCCTATTATAAAGGGAGGCAGATCGCCGAAAAGCTCCGGCAGGTCATTCCGCGGCAGCTGTATGAGATCGCCATTCAGGCCGCCATCGGGGGGAAGATCATCGCCCGCGAAAGCATCAAGGCAATGAGGAAGAATGTCCTTGCCAAATGCTACGGCGGCGACATCACCCGCAAGAGAAAGCTCATCGAGAAGCAGAAAGAGGGGAAGAAGCGGATGAAACAGATCGGGCACGTGGAGATCCCGCAGGAGGCGTTCCTGTCTGTTCTGAAAGTGAAAGAGTAGAGACATGCGCTCTGCGGCGGATCCGGAGCCGGATGCGGTGCTTCCGCACGCTCCGGTGGGGTGTGCGCAGGAATGAAGGAGAACAAACAGTTTGAATAAAGTATGGGAATATGTAAAGGCGATCGGCACCGCGCTGATCCTCGCCCTCATTATCAGGGCATATGTTGTGCAGGCTTTCAAAATCCCTTCCGGGTCCATGATACCCACTCTGCTCATCGGCGATCACATCCTGGTGAGCAAGTTCATCTATGGGACGAAGCTCCCTTTCACCGACAAGAGAATCCTCCCCCTCGCCAGCCCGAAGAGGGGTGATATCGTCGTCTTCAAATATCCCGAAGACCCGAGCAAGGACTTCATCAAGAGAGTCGTCGGGGTGGAGGGCGACATCATCGAGGAAAGGAACAAGGTCGTGTATGTCAACGGGAAGCCCTTGTCCGAGTCGTATATCCAGCATACCGACGCTGCCGTGCGCAAGGGCAGCCTCGAGCCGAGGGACAATTTCGGGCCGGTCGTCGTACCGAAAGACAAGCTCTTCGTCATGGGGGACAACAGGGACCAGAGCTACGACAGCCGCTATTGGGGGTATGTCGATATGGAGGAGCTGCGGGGAAAGGCCTTTATCATCTACTGGTCCTGGGACAGCATCAGGAGCTTCCCGCGCTTCGGGAGGCTCGGAAAGCTGGTCCACTGATCCGCCCGCCATGTTCACCGGATTGATCATAGAGCTGGGCGAAGTCGCCTCCCTGCAGAAGGGGGACGCAAGCGCACGCCTCTCGGTGAAGGGGAGCGAGGTGGCCGGGGATGCCGCCCTGGGCGACAGCATTGCGGTCGACGGCGTCTGTTTGACGGTGGTGGGCATCGAGAGGGAGGTCCTCTCCTTTGATGCCTCCTACGAGACGCTCCGGAGCACCACCCTCGGAAGCCTGCGGCGGGGTGACCGGGTCAATCTCGAACCCTCCCTGAAACCCACCTCGAAACTGGGCGGGCACTTCGTGACCGGACATGTGGAGGATGCGGGGAAAATACGCTCCCGGAAGACCGCCGGCAATGCGGTGCGCATCGAAATCGAGGCCCCGCATAGTGTTCTAGACTACCTCGTGGAGAAGGGGTCGGTGGCGGTGGACGGCATCAGCCTCACGGTGGTGGAAGTCTTGAAGGATGCCTTCAGCGTGGTGATCATCCCCCATACTGCAAAGTTGACGACCATCGGCTTCAAGGGAGCCGGAGATGCGGTGAACCTCGAGCCCGATATCCTGGGGAAATACGTAGCGAAATTCCTCCGGAAAGGCGGCGACAGCGACGCATCCCTCCTGTCCGCCCTGAAGAAGTCAGGGTTTATCTGAGCACTACAACCATTCATAGCTCAGAATCGCTTTGCTGCTTTTTCTGAAAGTCCGCTTTGCTCGGAATCTGACAACGGCGATAGTATTCCCTTCCCTGGCCGGGGAGTGAGGGGTGTCGATCCGTTACTTCGTGGTCTTTTCCTCTGAGGAAGGCAATCCAGACAGAAGTATCAACGAGGATCTTAGCGTCCATGCCGCGCTGTGTCCCACGTATCTGAAAATTCCATTTTGCCGACTGAGGAGAGGACCCTTTCGATTCTCCTTTGCCGTATCAACTCTCTGAGCCCCTCGATCACCGCCTCAGTCTTTGCCCTGCTCTTGGATATCTGCACTGTCTCTTTCAGCAAGTCATCGGGGATGTTTAAAGTCGTTTTCACAATATCTCCACCACTCATACGATCATATGTATAATATATCAGAAAAGGATCGTGTGATTATCGGTGCGAAAGCAGCGCTCCTATCGACTGGCCTTTTCCAAAATGCCTGGAGATGAGGGTGGGATTACAGCTACTCTTCCTTATTAGAGGGGATGAAAATGAAGAAAGTAGAACCGTCCCATTATTCCCATTATTCATAGTTTCTCGCCTGACTCATATTCCAAATCGAGTATGGATCTGCTAAGAAATTCTTCTGAAAACCGATCGCTCAGAGAAGAACGCGGCGATAAGCGGCGACTGCCTGTCGCCCTCGCAAATAGTGGGCGAAGAACCATGCAGCCAAGACAGACACGCCCTAGCGGGCGGCCGCTTACCGTCTCGTTATGCACAAAAATTATCTCCCCCAGATCCTTGTCTTATCTACGCCATTGACGTATAATACGCTATGGTCATTATCGAGACCCCGATATTTACGAAACGAATTCAGGAATTACTATCTGCTGAAGAATATCGACTTTTCCAGACTCATTTGGCCAATAGACCGGATACAGGGAAAATAATATCGGGGAGCGGTGGGCTAAGGAAAATCCGGTGGTCTGCCGGCGGGCATGGAAAGAGTGGCGGAATCAGGACCATTTATTATTGGTTCGTATCTAAAGACGTTATCCTTCTCCTTTATGCTTACCCGAAGAGTGAACGGGATGATTTAACACCTGAACAACTGAAACAATTGAAGAAGATTATAGAAAAGGAGTACTTATGAAAAAAGAACTGTTTGAAGAGTTGCTTGAAAGCGTTCAACAGGGGGCTGCTATTATGAAAGGCAAAATGAAACCTTCGCGCAGTACTGAGTTCCCTGAGTCTGAAGTGAGGAAAATACGTGAACAATACGGCTTATCTCAGGACAAATTTGCTGCTCTTATGGGAATAAGTGTTGCCACGCTCCGAAATTGGGAGCAGGGACGACGGAAACCTGAGGGGCCGTCTCGTATACTGCTGAGGGTTGCTGCGGAGCATCCGGAAGCGATCCTGGACGTAACAAGGCCTCAAAGAATCAAAAAGACGCGTTAAGACAGAACGGGACGGTTCTCTTTACCAGGATTGTGTTCCGCATAAAGCAAAGGAAAGCATTGCTGGTGACCCCTCAGGCTCGGGATCCGCATGTGCCGGACGCTCTACACCTCTATCGTCTCTCCGTCCTCCAGCATGCGGAGGCTCCCGATCCCGAGCCTGCTCAGCTCTCTCCGGATAGTCTTCAGGTGCTGGGGCTTGGGGTGGGTCACATAAATCCTCTCAGGCATGCGCTTCAGTTTCAGTAGTTCCTCCTTCAATAGCCGGGGAGTCAGATGCCCGGTCAGGATCGCCAGGTCCTTCATGCTGTCGGGGAAGGATGTCTCGATCACCAGGCTGTGAATCGCCAGGTCCCCGATCCGCTCCCAGGTGGAGCAGGTGGGTCCGGTGTCCCCCGTGTAGAAGAAACGTCTTCCCCTGCTGTTTTCGACCAGGTATCCCACTGCCGGGACGGAATGGCTCACCGTATGGGGGACGATGCGGTAGCCGTTCACCTCCAGTGGTGTGAACGGCTTCACGGGAATGTATCTGAGGACTGCGTTCTCGTAATCGGGGATCATGGTGAAGTCGGGCCACAGGGAGTCGTTGAGGAGGTTCCTCTTGATGGCCCGGAGCACCGAGGGGATGCTGATGATATTGACCCGCTGTTTCCTCTTTTCGACGATGATGTTGTCCGCGAGAAAAGAGATGCCGCGCACATGGTCGAGATGAGCATGGGTGATGAAGATGTCTCTGATCTTCGACTGGGCCTTTCTGTCCAGGACGTTGGTAAGGCTCCCTGCGTCGAAGAGAATGGAGCCGTCGAGCAGGAAGCCGGGGGGGTTATGCCCCGGGAATTCCGCTCCCGAGCAACCGAGCACTCTGATTTTCATAGTAACCCCTTTTCGATGGAGTCGTGGTGTTCCCCTGCATGCCCGGAAGAGGCGAGGGTCCTGCCCGGAGCATACCCGGATGCAGGGTCTCCCTCCTCAGGAGGAATGCATCATTATAATCCTGCGCCCGGCAAAGTGCAATCGTCGATTTCTCCCACGGTCGGGGCTTCTTCCCGCCGCTGTTCCTGACTGCCCCTTCTGGTGCCGATTGCATGTCAGGACAAGGGGTTTCGTTCAATCCAGAAATCTGTTACTATTAGGTAGAAAAAGCACGATTGGATGTGGATACAAGGACCTCTCCCGACTGACCTCCACGCGGGGAAAAGACCTTTCTGCTTTCCGGTCCCCTCTTCCCGCTGCTCCGAAAGCCGATGGAAAAGGAAAGCATTCCATATGCTTTGTGCTGATCTTCAATGAAAAGGGCGATTGTCCGGCGGAAGGAGAAAAACATGAAAAAGGCGAACGAAGGCGACAGGGTAAAGGTGCATTATACGGGGAAGCTGAGTGATGGGA
>JADLDZ010000156.1 GCA_020846375.1 Nitrospirales bacterium
GCGGTAACCAGTTCCCATGCGCCTTCCACCCAGAGATGGATGACCCACCACCAGTAGTACCAGTCGATCACTTCATTCTTGTAAAAGGGGATCCCGAACAGGTAGAGGATCGCCAGGAAGGCCAGTCCTCCCAGGAGAGTGCCCTGCACCGCGGTCCAGCGCTTTGCCCTGAAGATGGTCGCACCGATGTTAAAGAGAAAGATGAGAGCTCCGATCACCACGATGATGTCGAGCGGACGGGGTATCTCGAGGAGCGGCCTCCCCTGGGTCCAGCCGAAGAGAAACCCCACCAGTGCAACCACCCCGGTGCCGACCAGGGCGACCAGCTGAATCCAGGCGAGCTTCGGGGAGAATATTTCCGTTCCCGTCTCCTCGGGAATGATGTAGTAAGTGCCGCCCATGAACCCGAGCAGCATCCAGAGGACAAGGAGGTTGGTGTGTATGGCCCGGGCGGTGGAGAACGGAAATACATCCACAATCGACTGGGGGACGGTAAAGGTGTAGTTGTAGGCAAGCCAGAGCCCCATCACGACCTGCAGTACGAAAAGCAGCAGGGCAACCTTGAAATACCAATGGGCTATATACTGCGAGCGGAACGCCATCGCAAACCTCCTATTTCAGTCCGGCAAGGAACTTTGCCACTACTTCCAGCTCCTTTTCCGAGAGGTCCTTCTGAGGGGGCATGAGGGCCCTGGGATTCACGCTCTTCGGATCCTTGATATAATGCCCGATCTGCTCGAGCGTGAGCCGCCGGCCGACGGTATCGAGAGGCGGACCGAAATTCCCTCCCTTTCCGTGCAGAGAGTGGCAGTTCATACAGCCCCTGTTCTGGAACACCGCCGCTCCGGGCGACAGTCCGCCGGCGGCTACCGCGATCTCCTCGCTCCTCGTCATCCGCTTCCTGCTGTCCTGGGGAGGCCAGTCATTGTTATCCACCTCGCCGATCCAGGTGAAAAACGCAATGAGGTTTTCGATCTCCGCATCGGAGACATGCTGCCGGGGCATCTTCCTCCACGAATTCGCAAAGGCCTTTTCAGGGCTCCTGACGCGGAACCGTATGCCGTCCTCCCCCGTACGCCGCACCACCTTCGTCAGGTCAGGGGCATAATAGCCGCCGAACCCGAGGATCGTGTGGCAGTCGTTGCAGTTGTACTTCTCGAAGATACGCTTGCCCTCGATGACCTGCGGTGACAATTTGTCCACATGGGAGAGCACTTCGACCTGTCGATGGGTATCCCATGTGAGGAGAAGAAAAAGCACGGCCGAGGAGAGGGTACCGAGGAGAAAGATCCAGAAGGCAGTCCTCTTTGTCATTCCGCCCCCTTTTTTATTGTGCGGTTCTCGCTTACGGAACAAAGGGAAATAAAGACGTCCCGCTCTCTTTAAAGAAAGTGTAGTGACTTTCGGGAGTGAAGTCAACACGCCCGGTGGATCTGGACGGGGACGGAGGGGCGTTGGTATAGTAGAAGCGGGAAGTACCCGGGCAGGATGGACAAGCCGGGAAGAAAAAAAGCGAGGAGTCCGATACCTGAGATGGATCAGAAAGAAGCCACATCCGGAGACCCCGGAGAGGCAAAAAACCGCTTCGGGGACCTCCTTGCCCGGCGCGATCGGTTCCTCTATACGGTAGAACTCGTTCCGGGCAGAGGGTCCCGTGGCAAGACGCAGGACGAGCTGCTCCGTCTCGCGGAGCAAGCGGCACAAGGGGGGCTCGTCCATGCGCTGTCGGTGACGGATAACCCCGGAGGCCACCCCACCCTGGCCCCTGAGGTGATCGGCATCGAGATCCTCCGGATGGGGAGCGATCCGATCGTCCACTTCACGTGCAAGGACAAGAACAGGAACCAGATAGAGTCGACC
Source organism: Nitrospirales bacterium (assembly GCA_020846375.1). Classification (GTDB taxonomy): domain Bacteria; phylum Nitrospirota; class Thermodesulfovibrionia; order Thermodesulfovibrionales; family Dissulfurispiraceae; genus Nitrobium. Next base: position 1,861 of record JADLDZ010000156.1, read on the forward strand.
CTGCATGCATTCGACCGGATCGGCATCCGCAATCTCCTGGTGATGACGGGAGACTTCCCCCTCTACGGCTTCCAGGGCAAGGCGAAGCCTGTCTATGATATTGATTCGGTGCAGCTTCTCCGCCTGATCGGCAGGATGAACCGGGGGCTCGATATCGACGACAGGGCGCCCGGCGGCGGGACGACGGTGCCGCCGACCCGTACGGTCAGAGGGTGCGCCGTGTCGCCCTTCAAACAGCGCGAATCGGAGACCATGGCCCAGTATTTCAAGCTCTGGAAGAAGGTGCGCGAGGGAGCCGACTTCATCGTTACCCAGGTCGGCTTCGATGCGCGCAAGTTCGACGAGCTTTTGCGCCATATGCGGCAGCAGGGGATGACCGTGCCCGTCCTCGGCAATGTCTACATTCTCAACCGTCCCGTTGCACGGGTCATGAACCGGAAGGGAGTACCCGGCTGCGTCGTGACGGACGAGCTGTTCCGTGCGTACGAGGAAGAGGCGCAAGCCCCCGACCGGGGAAAATCGGCCGGTCTCGCGAGGGCCGCCAGGCTCATCGCCGTACTGCGAGGCATCGGGTATGACGGGGTCCATATCGGCGGGCCGAACCTGCGGTACGAAGACATCGAATGGGTCATCGGGAAGTCGATAGAGTTGTCGGGCC
>JADLDZ010000157.1 GCA_020846375.1 Nitrospirales bacterium
CCGACACGCGGCTTTTCCACCCGGCCCCGGAGCCGGTGCAGGGGGGAGACCTTGTCTGGATCGGCAACTGGGGGGATGGAGAGCGCACCTCCGAACTGTACGAGTTCATCCTGGAGCCGGCCCGCTCCCTGGGGCTGCGGCTGCGGATGTACGGGGTGCGCTACCCTGAAGAGGCGAAGGTGCTGCTGCGGCAGACGGGGGGAGAGTATGCGGGGTGGCTGCCCAACCATGCGGTGCCGCAGGTATTCGCGCGCTTCAGGGTGACGGTCCACGTACCACGGCGGCCCTATGTGGAGACTCTCCCGGGGATCCCCACCATCAGGCCCTTCGAGGCCCTCGCCTGCGGCATTCCCCTTGTCTGTTCCCCGTGGGACGACGTGGAGGGCCTCTTCAGTCCCGGTAAGGATTACCTTGTGGCACGGAACGGCAGGGAGATGGAGCGGCACCTGCGGACGCTGCTGCAGGACGAAGCGCTGCGGGGGGAGCTTGCGGCGCACGGCAGGCAGACAATACTCAGGCGCCACACCTGCGGCCACCGTGTCGATGAGCTGCTTGCCATCGTCGGGCAGCTCGGAGGGAAGGTATGCGGCACGGTGCCGCCTCCGGGCCGGACGCTCTCCCTGTCCTGCAGCGGGAAGGCGGTATCTCCATGAAACAGGGGCGCACCTTCGCTTTCTTCGGGTCGAGTCTCGTATCCGCGTATTGGAACGGGGCTGCGACCTACTACCGAGGGATTATCCGCTCTCTCCATGAGCTCGGACATACGGTCACGTTTTATGAGCCCGATGCCTACGGGAGGCAGCAGCACCGCGATATTCCCGACCCGCCCTGGGCAAAAGTGACGGTATACCCCGGAGAGGGAGAGGAGGGGGTCTCCCGTGCGCTGGAGAGTGCGCGGAGCGCGGACGTGCTGGTGAAGGCGAGCGGGGTCGGCGTGTTCGATGCGCTGCTGGAAGCGGCGGTTCCCGCGCTGAAGAGGCCCGACGCCCTGGCCGTCTTCTGGGATGTGGACGCCCCGGCGACCCTCGACCGTGTCCAGGCGAATCCGGACGACCCTTTCCGCGCCCTCATCCCACGGTATGATCTCATCCTTACTTACGGGGGAGGGGACCCGGTAGTCAGCGCTTACGAGGCCCTCGCCGCCCGGCGGTGCATTCCGGTGTACAACGCCCTGGACCCCGCCACCCATCATCCGGCAGCGGCGGACCCCCGGTTCAGCGGAGACCTCGGCTTTATCGGGAACCGTCTGCCCGACAGGGAGGCACGGGTGAGGGAGTTCTTCTTCCGGGCCGCGGCTCTGCTTCCCCACCGCCGCTTCCTGCTCGGGGGGAACGGGTGGGATACTCCGGAAGCTCTCAACATCGCCTATGTGGGGCACGTCTACACACGGGACCATAACGCTTTCAACAGCACTCCCCATGCGGTTCTGAATGTCAACCGGGAGAGCATGGCCCGGTATGGGTTTTCCCCGCCGACCCGGGTATTCGAGGCTGCCGGAGCCGCAGCGTGCCTCATAACGGACCACTGGCAGGGGATCGGAATGTTCCTCGAACCGGGGCGGGAAATCCTGGTGGCCCGCGACGGCCACGAGGTTGCGGAGCACCTCCTCGCGCTCACCCCGGAGAAGGCGCGCTCCATCGGGGAGGCGGCATACCGGCGCATCGGTGCGGAACATACCTATGCGCACCGTGCGGCGCAGCTCGAAAAAGTACTGGAAGGGGTCGTCTGATGGAATGCGGTATCCGGAATGACGAAGGGAACTCTACGCAATCCCGGCCGCTCAGGATCGTGATCCTCGGGTTGTCCATCACTTCTTCCTGGGGAAACGGCCACGCCACCACCTACCGGGGGCTCATGCGCGCGCTTGTCAACAGGGGGCACCACGTGCTTTTCCTGGAGCGGGATGTCCCCTGGTATGCGGAAAACCGGGATCTTCCCCGCCCCCCGTACGGGAAGACGGTGCTCTACGCCAGCCTGGGAGACCTGAAGCGCCGCTTCGCGGAAGAAGTGAGGACGGCGGATTTCGTCATGGTCGGCTCCTACGTGCCGGAGGGGGCGGCGGTAGGGGAGTGGGTGACATCCACCACGCGGGGGACCGCTGCATTCTACGACATCGATACCCCGGTGACCCTCGCCAAGCTGGAGCGGGGTGATACGGAGTACCTCTCCGCGGACCTCATCCCGCGCTATGCGCTCTACCTCTCCTTCACGGGAGGGCCCCTCCTCGATCGCATCGAGCGGGAGTACGGCTCGTCCATGGCGCGCCCCCTCTACTGCTCGGTGGACACTTCCTCCTATTTCCCCGTTCCGTGCGAGAGGAAATGGGGCCTCGGCTATCTCGGCACCTACAGCGACGACCGGCAGCCGCTCCTCGAACGCCTGCTGCTCGATCCGGCGCGCTCCCTGAAAAAGGAGCGCTTTGCCGTGGCCGGTTCCCTGTATCCGGATACCATCGGGTGGCCCCCCAATGTCGAAAAAATCGGACATCTATCCCCCGCGCACCACGGCTCTTTCTACAACTCCATGAGGTTCACCCTCAACATTACGCGGGCCGATATGGTCCGTGCCGGATACTCTCCCAGTGTGCGCCTTTTCGAAGCGGCTGCGTGCGCCACCCCGGTAATCAGCGATTACTGGGAAGGTCTGGATATCTTTTTCACGCCGGGAGTGGAGATCCTCCTCTCCTCCAGTGCAGCGGATACAACGCGGTATCTGCAGGAGATGGGAGAGGAAGAGCTCCGCGCAGTCGGCGAACGGGCCCGGGCCCGCGTTCTTGCGGGACACACCGCGGCGCACCGGGCCGGGGAGTTGGAAAGCCTCATCAACGGGACGCGTGCGAAACCATGAGCAGCCGGGCCTGCGGGGCGCTCCCGAGCGCATTCCCGCGGGCGCGAGGAGGGAGGGAGAGAGATGGAAAGGACAACAGCACTTCACAGGCCGGGGAGGGGAGAGGTCAGGGGACGTAAAACAGTGAATGTCGGGCGTGTGGAGCGGGTGCTTTCCCTGATCGGAGGGGGCATGCTCGCCATCCGGGGCATGCGGCGCAGGTCATTGCCCGGGAAGGCCCTGGCAGTGGCGGGGGGCTATCTCATGTACCGCGGGAAGACGGGCCACTGCTCTCTGTACGAGGCCATGGGGGTCAGCACCGTGACGGGAAGAGAGCACGGGGTGCGGGTGGCGGCCGGTGCGGCGCATCCTTCCGAAAACGGCGGGACGCAGGAGGTGAAGTCATGATGCGGGCGATGTGCCGGGAAGGGAGGAATGGGGTGCTCAATTTCTCCGCCCACTCCGAGCTGTAGGGGAAGGGGGACATGAAACTGGTCATCTTCGGGCTCACCATCAGCTCCTCCTGGGGCAACGGACATGCCACCATCTGGCGCGGCCTGTGCAGGGCTTTGGCGCGGCGGGGGCACCGCATCGTCTTCTTCGAAAGAGAC
>JADLDZ010000158.1 GCA_020846375.1 Nitrospirales bacterium
ATGGTGGGGGTTTTCCACGGGAAGGGAAAGGGTATTGCTGTCAAGGCTTACATCGATGAGCATTGCGCACCTCCATACTCTCAAAGAGTGCCCGCCTCCGCACCGGTATTCAGGGCGTTCCGGCGGAACTTCCCATTTTACCCAATCCAGGAAAAATACTCAATGGCAGGCTCCCTTTCAAAAGGGTGCAATCAACAGGAGGGCACATCCCTGCTCTCTTAACCCCTCCCCGCCTCCCCTTAGCGTAAGGAGAGAGGAAAAGGCAGAGAGAGGGGGTGACGGCAGGATCGCTCGACAAGGAGGGGTGCTCCTACTCCGTTCCCGGCGGTATCCTGGGAATCCGGGGACCCTTCGGCGGCCGGGGCGGAGTTTCCGGGACGCCTGGAGGCTGCAGGTCTTTTACAGGAGTCCTTTTCCCGTTGCCTCCTCCGGAGGAGACTTTCTTCCCCTTCTTTCCTTTTTCAGCCATATTCCCTCCTCGAACAGCAACCTTTGCAGGTTGTTACTCATTTCTTCTCCGTGCCCGTACGCGCAGCGCCGGTGTTGAGGTCGTCCTCCACTTCCTTCCTCGCCTGTTTCGCCAACTTCCGGAATTTTCCTTATCTTTACTTAAATTTGAGCACACGGGAGATGAAAAATCAAGGTGGTACGGCACTCTTCTCCGTACTGCGTCAGGGCTCCACTCTTTCTCTCCGTGCAGGGAATACCGGAAGAGCAAGCCTCCAGTGCAGGGCGGCAAGACGGAGGCAGAGGGTTACCAGCATGGAGATGATGACACTCATCCATACGGGGAGGTGGAGCAGAGAGAGGACCACCAGTGTCAAAGCGCCGCACAGAGACGCGGTGGCATAAATTTCAGCCCGCAGGATCAGGGGGATCTCGCCGGAGAGCATGTCGCGGATGATGCCGCCGGCAACCCCGGTCATCACTCCCATTATTGCGCTTACCTCGGGAGCGATCCCGAGGTGGAGCGCCTTCTGCGTCCCGATGACGGTAAACAGGGCGAGGCCGAAGGCATCCGCCGTCTTGAGGAGCCTTCCCTGGAAATCGCAAAAACGGGCCAGGACGAACGTCACCAGCGAAGCTCCGGCCGCCACGAAGAGATACAGGGTGTCGGCGACCCAGAAAACGGGGTGCGCGCCCAGAATCACGTCGCGGAGGGTTCCTCCCCCCAGCGCTGTCGCCAGCGCCACCACCACAACGCCGAAGAGGTCCATCCGCTTCTGTCCTGCGGAGAGAGACCCGCTGACGGCAAAGACCGCCACGCCAAACAGATCCAGAAGATAAATTACCGGGAGAGAGCCGGACATACCTCCTATTATAAGGGTTCTCCCTCCGGCAATGCACGCCCCTCCCTGGACAGACTTCCTGCAACAAAGATCTTTGACATTCAGGAGATATCGCTCTACAATTTGGATAAGAAGGGACTCTGCTCCGCTCCTTAAAGATGAGAGAGGGAGTGGATACACAGATGAAGGGCAAACCCGCTCGCACGTCCGGGCGCGACAGCCCCCGCAACGATTACCCCAGGAGGAAAAACGATGAGAAAAACAGTTCTCGCAGCGACAGGTGCCTTCCTGCTGCTCCTCCTCTCCCTCCCGGCCCTCGCGGCCGATGACGGAGGGACCGCCATCATTGCCGACACAGTGATTGTAAGGCCCCTCGGCATTGCCTCTCTCGCCCTCGGGACCGCGGGCTTCATCGTCTCCCTGCCCTTCGCCCTTATCAGCGGAAGCGTGGATACCACGGCCCGGGAGCTTGTGGAGGAGCCCTTCCGTTTCACCTTTACCCGTCCTCTCGGCGATTTCAGCAGGAAGGATGGTGTCGGGCAGGACCCGTAATAAAAGGGATACGACTGCGGCTAACTCCCCCTCCCCCCCTCTTAACCTAAGAGGGGGAATTCAATCTCCTCCCCCTTGGGAAGGAGGGGAGTCTACCCCTCCCCTTAGGGTAAGGGGAGGCAGGGAGGGGTTACTCAAAAGGGAGCCGAATCCCGCAGTACAGAACAGGCGACGGTGCACTCTAGCTGAGATGGCGGCTTACCAGCTTGGTCATCTCGAACATCGACACGGTATTCTTGCCTCCGAACACCTCTTTCAGGTTCTCGTCGGCATTGATATTCCTCTTGTTCTCCTTGTCCTGCAGGTTATTCTTCTTTATGTATTCCCACAGCTTCTTCACCACTTCGGGGCGCGGCAGGGGCTTGTCCCCCACCACTTTCGCCAATGCAGGGCTGATGCTCATGGGTTTCATGATCCCTTTCTGCGCCTCTCCTTTCGTCTTTCCGGCAGCGGCTTTTCCCCTGCTTGTGCCCTCCGCCTTTCCCGTCCCCTTCTTTTCCACAGTCTTCTTCGTCGCCATGTGCGCCTCCTTGTACAAGATCCATCAGTGGTTATCACAATACTATCAACGGCGCAGGGAGTCGTCAAGCGGATCGTGTGCCCTGCCCTGAAGGTCGGCGGGCACAGCCCCGGGCTCTTCTATCCCTTCAGATACGCCTTTGCCTGGCCATGCACCGAAGGGCTGACCTCTTCCGGGACTGCTCGCACGATACGCTCCAGGGCGGCGAGCACCTTCTCCCTCAATTCCGGTTTCAACAGGCGCACCTGCTGGAACGTATTGAGCAGGCGCCCCGTGGTGGTCGCATTGACGGGAGCGAGCTCTATCGCCGTGTCCGCCACCCACGCAATCCCCCGGTCTGTCCAGACCATCTTGTTATTGGCCGCCATGGGCAGAAAGAGAGCCCTGCACCAGGTGGGCTGGGTGATATCGAAGGAAGGACGCTTCTTCTCGATCCCGATCATCTCGAATACGTCCTCCCGCGTCCCCCCCGCTACGATACGAAGGTAGTTGGCGTACCCGCTGAGGTGGGAATGCCACGCCTCGTACGCCTGTTCCAGCACAAAGCGGCGC
>JADLDZ010000159.1 GCA_020846375.1 Nitrospirales bacterium
CTCTTCATGTCCTCACTTTGCATCATACCACGATGTCGGATGCGTGGCAGCGAATGCAAAAAAAGCCGGGAAATGTTACTATAGAAACTTCCAGGATTTCGGGCATCTGTCTTTACTCGCAGTTTCTCCGATACCGCAGGCAGAAATCGTACTCCTTTCCACGGGGTGTGTGCAGACACACTCTGAATAGTGGGAACAGAGCAGTGGCACTCTTCAAGACACCTTTTCCGAAAAACAGTCCCGGCAAGCAGATTTCCCGACAGGTCCGCAAAGCAGGTCAGCGATGAAATGGAGCATATTTTCCCGGCTCATTACCGGCTATCTCGCTATTTTTGTACTCGTGACAGCAGCAGGTCTGTATACGGTGATGCAGATGCGCCACTTCAACACCGTTACCCGCACTATCCTGGACGTGGATAACGTTATCGTCGATTATGAGAAAAAGATCGGCGATTCGCTCCTGTCCCAGATCCGCTATGAAAGAAAGTACCTTATCATCAAAGACAAAGCCCTGTATGTCCAGTTCACGTCGGCCAGGAACGATTTCACCCGCTATACCGAAGCGATCCTCTCCGTCGCGAATACCCCGCAGATGCAGGCTTTCATCAGGAGCATCACTGCACACCACGGCCGCTACCAGGACCTGTTCGCCCGTGAGCTGGAATATCTCGCGGCGGGAGAACCCTACGAACAGGAGCGGTTCCGCCAGGAAAAGAGGAAGGCGGTAGAAGCCGCACTGGAAGAAATGAAAAAGATGCGAGCCTACTATCAGCAGGACAGCTATGACAAGATCCTCATGTTGCGGCAGAGGAGCGAACAGGCGAGGACCATGGGGATTACCATCGCGGCAGTCACCCTCCCCCTTGCGGTTCTTATCGCCTTCTCCATCACCCGGAGCATCACCCGGCCCCTCTCCCTCGTTATTGCAAAGACGCGGGAGATCGAGGGCGGTGTCCTGAAAGACGACCTCTCCATCTCCTCCCCTCCCGAACTGGGTGAACTCGCAAAGGCTTTCAATGCGATGTGCAGCAAGCTGAAGAGAGTGGACACGATGAAGTCGGATTTCTTCTCCTGCATGTCCCATGAGCTGCGCACCCCCCTCACCTCCATAAAGGAGGGGACAAACCTGCTGCTGGAGGGTGTCGGGGGAGAGGCGTCCGGGAAGCAGAGAAAGCTCCTGACCATTATCTCGCAAGAGAGCGACCGCATGATCGGGATGGTCAATTCGGTCATGGACCTCTCGAAGATGGAGGCGGGCATGATGGACTTAACGTATACCACGGAAGATATACGCCCCCTGATCGTCCAGGCAGTGAAAGAGGCGGGACTGCTGGCGGAGGCGAAGGGGATCGGGCTCCATACGGAAGAGAGCACTGCGATACCCGTGGCGCGATTGGACAGGGAGAGGATCCTCCGGGTGCTCCGGAATCTCATCGGGAATGCAGTCAAATTCACCCAGCACGGAGGGAAGGTGACCATCTCGACGGGCTCCGTCACCGGGAACCTGATGGTGGTGGTGACCGATACGGGCCCGGGCATCGCGAAAGAGTATCTCGGCTCCATTTTCGATAAATTTCAGCAAGTGCCCCCGACGGACGCGTACCAGGGAAAGGGAAGCGGCCTGGGGCTTGCATTGGTGAAGCACATCATCACCGCTCACGGAGGAAAAGTATGGGTGGAGAGCGAACCGGGGAAAGGCAGCTCGTTTATCTTTACCTTGCCTGTCTGATTCTTCTCCTGACCGCCGGCTGCGCCGTACTGCAGGGGGAGAAGAGAACGGCACTGCATTCTCCGGAAAAGGGCAGGCAGGAGAGCGCCAGGGCCGAGGTCTCCGAGGAGGAGCGAGAGGCGCGCGAGGAGAGGGAGGAGAGCACCGGGGAAGAAGGCAGGAAAGATGAGGAGAAGAAGCAGGAGAACCGCCTGAAGACGGTCTCTGCACACCTGCTCCGCTCGAAGAGGTTCCTTGCGCAGGGGGAGCTCGACCTCTCCCTGAAGGAGGCCAGGAAAGCCCTCACCCTCGCCGGGAAGGGCTCTCCCGGAGACGAGGCTCTCTTCACCATGGGACTGCTCGCCATTCACTACAAGAACCCGAAAAAGGAGTACGGAAAGGCGAAGGACCTTTTTGAAAGGCTGGCAAAGGAGTACCCGCAAAGCCCCCTTGCCGAACAGGCGAAGACCTGGGCGGAGGTGCTCAAAGTGATCGAGGGATCGAAACAGGTGGACATCGAAGTCGAAGCGATTAAAAAGGAGCTGTCCCGATAGGGGAGGAGTACCGTGGAAAAGAAGAATTTACCCAGCATCCTGGTGGTGGATGACGACAGGAACCTTCTGGAATTGGTAAAGATACGCCTCGAAGCATCGGACTACGAGGTGGTCACCGCATACCGCGAAGAGGACGCCCTCGATGAGGCGCAGAAACAGTTCTTCGATCTCGCCATCGTCGATCTGCAGTTGGACAAAAGGGACGGCATTTCCGTCATGGAAGAGCTCCATGCCGTCAATCCGGAGATGCCCGTCATCATTTTCACCGCGCATGGAAGCATCGAAAGCGCGGTGGAAGCCGTCAAGAAAGGGGCATTCAATTACCTCTCCAAGCCCTTCGATCCGAAGGAACTGCTGCTCCAGATCGAAAGGGCCTTGGAAAACAGCAGGCTTACCAGTGAAATCAAAAGATTGAAGGGACTGCTCGAAGAGAGGTTCGACTTCTCCAATATCGTGGCCCGGAGCGAGAAGATGAGGCAGGTGCTCGAGAATGTCACCCGCGTGGCGAAGACGGACTGTACCATCCATATCCACGGGGAAAGCGGCACCGGGAAGGAGCTGATCGCCAAGGCGATCCATATCGCCAGCCCGAGAAAGGACAGCCCCTTCATCGCCATCAACTGCGCGGCGATCCCCGAGACCCTGCTGGAAAGTGAGCTCTTCGGGCATGAAAAGGGTGCCTTCACCGGCGCGGTCCAGAGCGCGAAAGGGCTTTTCGCGCGGGCGCATGAAGGCACCATCTTCCTTGATGAAATAGGGGATATGCCCATGTCGACACAGATCAAGCTGCTCAGGGTGCTCCAGGAGCGGCAGTTCTACCCGGTGGGGAGCGAAAAGCCCATCGAGGTGGATATCCGGGTCATCGTGGCCACCAACAAGGACCTGGAGGAGGAAGTGAAAAAGGGCCTCTTCCGGGAGGACCTCTTCTATCGCATCCATGTCATACCGGTGTACCTGCCTCCCTTGCGGGAGAGGAAGGAGGATATCCCCCTCCTCGCCGACTTCTATCTGCAGAACTTCGGCGAACAGATGAGCAAGAAGCTGAAGGGGTTCACCGCCAACGCAATACAGAAGCTCCTTCTTCATGAGTGGCCGGGGAACGTGCGGGAACTGCGGAATGTAGTGGAATATGCCGCGGCCATGTCCCAGCACGAGATGATCACCGAAGACCTCATCCTGAGGACAAAGGATATCCCTGACGAACAACAGTTCGTACCCCTCAAAGAGGCACGCGAGGGCTTCGAAAAGAACTATCTCATCCGTCTTCTCGAGTTTACCCGCGGCAATATCAGCAAGGCGTCCACCCTTGCGGGGAAATACCGGGCCGATTTCTACAACCTTATCAAGAAGCACAACCTCAACCCCGACCTTTTCAAAAAACAGTGATACCCTTTTTCCGCTGCCCCCGCTTCAGCTTGTGCGCTGCGGCGGGGGCAGCCTCCTGTGCGTAAAGGATTCCGACACCCCGGCCCTTTTTCTGTAAAATATTCCGCCACCCCTCCTGCAGCGCTCTTTTTCGGGGGCTCCCGTCGTGAGGCAAGAAAAATCCTGATTCATCAAGCTGTTACTCCCTGCTCCCGGGCGGGAGAGCTCCGGGGCGGCCGACGAAATTTCCCTTTCTCCGCCCCTCGTCATCCTGGCACGCCTTTTGCTGATCATAAAAAGGAAAGAAAAAACCCAGCCCAAGGAGGTAAGGTAATGAAAAGGTATTTTGTTCTTCTGTTCCTGTTTCTTTTTCTTGTAACGGGGTGCAGTACACTGACCGGCAGGACTGCGGGCGCGACAGTGGATGACGCCACGATCACGACCAAGGTCAATGCAAAGATCATCGAGGAACCCTCATTGAGCTATCTCAAGATCAATGTCGATACCTTCGAAGGGCATGTCACCCTTACCGGACAGGTCCCCAGCAAGGAAGCGGCGGACAAGCTGGTAAGCGTGGCAAAAAGCGTGCAGGGAGTAAAAGATGTAAAGACGAACCTCGTCATCAAGGGCGAGGAGAAGAAGTAGGCCCCCTCCCCTGTGCAGAGCGGATGCGGCACGCTTCCGTCATGCCGCATCCGCTCTGTATCCATTCTTAATAAGGAATCACCGTATCGAAGTCAGGCAGGAGAAGAGCGATTTCCCGGGCGGACATCTGTTCAAAGCCGTCGTCGGGATTGCCGGAGATAACCCGCGCCCCCATGGCCTCCAGGGTTTCGAGGGCGAGGTCCACGTCGGCATTCCGTCCGAGCTTCCGCCCCGTAATAAATACCGTTACTCTATTGTCGGCAAGGGTGAGCCCCACAGCCATCCTGAGTGCTTCCTGCTGCCTGTCCCGTACCACTACCGCCACTTTTTTCCTCATACCCCCTCCGCAGAACGAGAGTCGCGCTCCCTTCAGTATAGCAAAACAGGGGTGAGGCGCGGAGCGATGCGGAGCCGTTTCCGTTCCCATTGACCGGGC
>JADLDZ010000160.1 GCA_020846375.1 Nitrospirales bacterium
ATCATTCCAACCGAACCAACGCAGCACCCAATCATCAATTACTTCGGCATTCTTTTCCGCAGTGTTCCAGGAAGGGACCCGTGACCACTGGTAGCCGAATGATTCAATCGTCTGATCATCCCCTTTTGGCTCGGGCAGCAGCCTCGGGATGCTGTTCACGACAGGATAGCAGGTACGGCACCCCTCGCAGAGAAAATGCCCGTCGGAATGTTGCACGAGGGAAAACCGGCAACGGGGGCATCGCAGTTTCTCATAGAGCTGCGTCAGCGGCATGGGCAGCCTCCTCTTCCCGTTGTCGACCGGAGGAATACATCACCGTACCACAAAGCGGTACACCTCGAAAGCCTCTGCATAGGGAACTCCTATTTTTATTCCCCGTGAGACCGCCGTTGCTTCGATGACCTGTTTTGAGAAATAATCCCCGGTGGTATTTGAAGGGCTCATCTGGCTCTTATAGCACGAAACGGCAGCGACTTTTCTCGCCATGTCGTTTCCCGATATCTCGACGAAGAGGTTGGGCAGAAAGGTGAAACTGCTGTTCACGATCTCGTACCCGAGGAGAGACACCCTCTTGAATACTTTTTCCGCCTGCTCGCAGAGGACCCGGTGGTCCTGGTGGATGTCGTTTTTTGAAGGGGTCAAAACGAGATCGGGCTGCAACACCTCATTGTAGTGCAACAGGATTTCCCGGATTGCCTGTGTATGGGAATCGAAGAGCTGCGTCGGAATATTTTCGACGAGGAGTGAAGATTTCTTCAGTCCCATATGTCTGACCGCCCGGTACGCTTCTGAAAGGTCCCGCACCTCCTGGATCTCTCCACGGGAGTTTCTCCTTTCCCGTGAGAGGGCAAGCAAATTAATTTCAGAGCTGCGTCGGAATTTTGACAGAAAACCTGCGCAGCCCAGCTCGATGTCGTCGAGGTGGGCTGCAAGAGCCAGTATCTTCCCGAATGAGAGCATCATAGCACGGCCCTCCCCAGGGTATCCCCCTGCTGGAGCAGGGAAAAATCAATCCCCTCGAAGGAAAGGATCTCCAACGAACCCTGTCGGCATGAGACGGTAAAGGAGCGGTGGTGGCGGTTCACGTCGAGAATGACGCCCGGTTCGCTACAGCCTCCTGCATTGAGGGGTGCTGATTTCCACAGGAGGACTTTCGCCTCCCGGTGATAGGTGAATGCTCCCGGATAGGGCCGGGTAAGCGCCCGGATGAAGTTGTAGTTCTCCAGAACGCTTTTCGACCAGTCGATGCAGCCATCCGTGGGGGTCCTCTTTTCCCACCAACTCGCATTTGTCTCTTCCTGCTTTTTCCGGGGCGCCTGCCCGCCGGCAAGAAGAGGGAGGTACTCCCGTGTCAATCCGATCATTGCGGAAACGGACTTGCGGTATACGCTGGCGGCATCGTCTTCAAAGCGTATCCCGAACTCCTTCTGGGCGATGATGTCGCCAGAATCCACCCCTTCATCCAGATAAAACATCGTGACCCCGCTCCTGCTCATGCCCTTGATGATCGCCCATGGAATCGGCGCTCTCCCTCGGCCTTCAGGGAGGAGGGTAGGGTGCATGCCGATCACCCCGAGAGGGGGGACGGCAAGAACATCTTTCGGCAGGAGCCTCGACCAGCCGATGCAGAAGATGATATCAGGGGACAGGGGAATGATGTTCCGCAGGGATGCGTTGTCCTTTTCTTCAAACAGGGGAAGGGAGAACGCTTCCGCAAGGTCCCTGAAGCTCCTGTATCCCGATATCGCTTCCGTGTTTTCAGGCGGCGGCGTGGTGAACACCGCCTGCACTTCGAAAGCGGGCTGATTCCGCAGTATCTCCTGCAGGACATGCCACCCGTTCTCTCCGTTGCTGATATAGACGGTCCTTATCTTTTTCATCTGTTTCCGCCGTACCGACGCATGGTTATTCCACCTTGCGCGCCACCACATACAGGGAGGCGGACAGGGATTCCGGCGCACAATAAATCTCCAGCTCCCTCTCGCACCAGAGAAAAGGGAGATTGATCATCTTCGCAAGCCATGAGAGCATCCGGTAAGGGGTATACGGCATCCTGTGCAGATTGATCATGCTGAAATCGAGGAATCTGATGGGGGATGATTCAAGTATCTCCAGCCCGTTCCCTCGGTGATGTTCGAGCAAGTCCCCAAGTCCTATGCTCTTGTGCTTGCCGTATATATCCCTGTCGGCAATCCTCTGCAACCCGAAAAGCATTCCCGCAGTGTTGGGGATAATGGTTATCATGAGGCCGTTCTTTTTAAGGAACCCCTTACAGATTTCCACGATCCCGGCAGGATTCTCGAAGTGCTCGATCACTCCGATCGAGAAGACGACGTCGAAAGTCCGGAAGAGCGCCGGGTCGGGAGTGAGGAAATCCATGCGGTGCAGCGTATAGGCGTCTCCCTGCATCCTGAGATGCTTTTCCGCCTTGGTGATGCCCTGTTCGGAATAATCAATGCCACTCACACTGCAGTGCAGCTCTTTCATTATATAGGGGAGCCACAGGGAGCCCCCGCAACCGATCTCCAGCACACGGGAGCCCTTTTCAATATGGCGGGCGAACAGGCGTGCGAGCCTGATATGGAAGCGGTTGTGCTTCACATCCGGGTACGTGATGACCCTCCTGCCTTTGAGGAAAATGTCATCCCAGTACGTCTTGTCGGTAAGCGCTTTGTTCACCGTCTGTCCCCCTGCGGCATGCGGGATGCGCCCGGTATCTGCGCGCGGTACTGCATCCGGTAATAGGTAAGCTGTCCTCGCAGCGCATCCCGCAGGAGGTCGACCCACTTCCTCACCTCTTTCTCGTTTGTACGGTGGAAATAGCCGCCTATCCCGGCTGCTCCCGCGATAAAATAGGAGTCAAAGGATTTGTCCGCATCGATGCCTATTCCGTAGGCGGACGGATTGTTGAAAACATCGCTGCCGGGCAGCGGAACGAAGGTGTTCAGCGTCCCGTAGAAGCCCAGTGCAACAACATATCTCTTGATGAATTCCTCCGTTTCCGCAATGGTCGCGTCCGTCTCCCCAGGAAAACCGACGATAAAGCAGGCTTTTACCGGCAGGCCGACCTTATGGGCCAGGACCATTGCGTCCGCCTGTTGCTTCGGGGTGATCCTTTTCCGCATTTTCTTCAGGATATCCGCCGACGCGCTCTCGATCCCCACCGTCAGTTGCACGCATCCGGAGTCCTTCATCATGGTGAGGACGTTTTCGTTCATGCTGTCCACCCTTCCCAGGGCGCTCCACGGAAGGGCGCGTTTCTCCATCTCTTTGCACAGGAGGGAGAGCCTTTCCTCGTTGATGGTAAGGATATCGTCGACAAAGAGGATGCCTTCATATCCGAGGTCCTCCGTCAGCATATCCACCATCTTCATGACGTACGCGACACTGTTCAGCCGGAATCTCCCCCGGGTGATGGC
>JADLDZ010000161.1 GCA_020846375.1 Nitrospirales bacterium
ACGGGCCTCCAGGTAAGGAAAGATCCGGGAGTGTGGATCGTGTATCTCGGGTGTATTGTGATGGGAATCGGGCTGTATGCCTCTTTCTTCATGCATCATGCGCGGGTGTGGGTGCGTCTCAGGGAGGAAAAGGGTGGCACCAGCGTCTCCCTTGCCGCTTCGACAAACAAGAACAAGCTGGCCTTCGAGCAGAAGATGGATAAATATATTTCGTCGCTGGCACAGTAGGCCTGCGGAGTGTTTCGCGCTCAATTACCCGAAACCGGAGGTTTTTAATGGACAGCTCTCAATTTTACGGCATAGCGAGCATTGCATATATCCTTGCGATGGTGGCCTATATCGCGTACCTCATCTTCAGGAATGGGACGGTGGGTGTCGTCGCCACCACCATCACCGTGATCGGCTTCGTCTCCCACACCATCGCTTTCTTCTTCCGCTGGAATGAGTTCTACGATATCGCACAGATGGGGATTCTCCGGGCGATTCCACTGACCAACCTCTACGAATCCCTCATTTTCTTCGTCTGGTGCGTGATCCTCGGGTATCTGGTCATCGAGTGGAAATACAGGAACCGCTCCTTCGGCGCTTTCATTACCCCTATCGCAGGGATGGCCCTGGCCTTCATCGATATCTCCGGCATGTCGAAGGACATCCATCCCCTGATCCCCGCGCTCCAGAGCAACTGGCTTCTGGCCCATGTCACCATGAGCTTCATCGCCTATGCGACCTTTGCCATCTCCTTTGCGACGGGAATCATGTTCCTCGCGGTTACCGTGACCGATAAGAAGAGCGGCGCGTATCTCTTCTGGACGGTAACCCTCGGGGTATTTCTGACGGTCCTCATCGCCATGGGGATCGATTTCTTCGCTTTCAAGGCGGCGGCCCGGAACCCCGAATCTCTTATCCAGAGCTACCTCTTCCGGGCGACGTTCAGGAGCGGGAACGGGGTGGTGTCCCTGATCAGCTATCTCGCTGCCGCCGTGTTTATCTTCCTCATATGGAAGTACGGGCAGGTGCTCGGCAGGATCATCTCCTCCTTTTCCCTGAGCCGGGATATGCTTGACGACCTCACGTACAAGAGCATCGCCATCGGCTTCCCGGTCTTCGCCCTGGGCGGCCTCATTTTCGGCGCCATATGGGCCGACCAGGCATGGGGCAAGTACTGGAGCTGGGACCCGAAGGAAACCTGGTCGCTGATAACCTGGTTCGTGTATGCTTTCTATCTCCATGCGCGCTTTATGAGGGGATGGAGAGACACGAAAATAGCCGTGGTGGCGGTGATCGGCTTCGTCTGCACCGTTTTTACCTATCTCGGCGTCAATCTTCTCCTGAGTGGTCTCCACTCCTACGGGGGAGGATAGGAGGCGCAGGAAGGGGAAAAATCGGGAGGGAGAGAGCCTCCTGCTTCCCCCTTTTCGCATTCCCCGTGCAGCATGGTGATCCTCGGCATCGATACCTCCTGCGACGACACGTCCTCGGCAGTTGTGGCTGATGGTCGGCGCATCCTTTCCTCTGTCGTCTCCTCGCAGACGGACATCCACCGGAAATACGGGGGTATTGTCCCCGAACTGGCGTCGCGCAGGCATATCGAGATGATCTGGCCCGTGGTGACCGAGGCACTGGAAACCGCCCGTGTCCCTCTCGATTCCCTCGATGCCTTAGCCGTCTGCCACGGACCCGGGCTGATCGGCTCGCTCCTGGTGGGCTGCAACTTTGCGAAGGCGGTCGGGTATGCCCGGAAACTCCCCCTGGTCGGCGTCAATCACCTGGAAGGGCATATGTTTTCCGCCTTTCTTGAGGAGGAGCCTCCGGAATTTCCCTTTCTCTCGCTGATCGTTTCGGGGGGGCACACCAGCCTGTACCTCGTGCATGCCTTCGGCTCCTATACGGAGTTGGGCAGGACGCGGGACGATGCGGCAGGGGAGGCCTACGATAAAGTGGCCAAACTCCTCGGACTCGGCTACCCGGGAGGTCCGTTGATCGACCGGCTGGCGAAGAGCGGGAACCCGGGGGCCTTCAATTTCCCCCGCGCCTACGTGCCGGAGTCCTTCGATTTCAGCTTCAGCGGCCTCAAAACAGCGGTGCGGTCGGTGATACAGGGCGCAGGTCTTCCGGCGGCCGGTCAGACCCCGCCGGAAGAGACCTCCCTGGTAAGGGATATCGCTGCCTCCTTCCAGGCATCCGTGGTGGATGTCCTGGTGAGGAAAGTGGAGTGGGCCATTGTCGGAAAGGGG
This sequence comes from Nitrospirales bacterium, assembly GCA_020846375.1. GTDB lineage: Bacteria > Nitrospirota > Thermodesulfovibrionia > Thermodesulfovibrionales > Dissulfurispiraceae > Nitrobium. The sequence goes on from JADLDZ010000161.1 coordinate 2,235, forward strand.
ATCCGCCGGGTGGTTCTTTCCGGCGGGGTCTCCGCAAACGGAGAGCTGCGGAAAAGGATGAAAGAGATGGCGGAAGAGCGGGAGGTGGAGCTCTTTCTCCCTTCCCCGGCCCTTTGTACCGATAATGCGGCCATGATCGCCGCTGCCGGGCACCACCGTTTTCTCGCCGGAGAAAGGGCCGGGCTCGACCTGAACCCGAAAGCCTATCTGCCCCTATAGCCGCGCAGCGGCACGCCTCTGCTTCCTCACCCATACCGCGCCCCCCACTGCGACGATCAGACCGAAGCCGAAGGGATACTTGACGGCATACACAACAGGGATAAGCGCCCACCGCACCGCAAGCCGCAGCGCTGCGTGCTTTTGCAGGAAATCAGCCGCCGGAGGCGACAGGCGGTAATACAGGGCGACAAGCTTTCTCCCCGGCGGGTTGGTAAGGAGACAGGCATCCCTGAAAGTCCGCAGCGCCTGCACCTCGGGCGCGAGAGAGCTCCCGAAAGCCGCTGTGGCGATGAAGCATCCCCCTCCACCTCCTCCGCTGTCGGTGCTGTCCGAAGAGCCGGTGCCGGACGCATGGCCGGTATCGGCCGCGGCCCCTGTTTCGGAGAGGGTCGCCTGGAGGACCGGCACCTCCGCATCATTGGAGGGGATATTCAGGAACGCGCTCCTGGAGCCGGAAGAGGACGGTGAGAAGACAATCTGCAGGGTGCATTCTCTTCCCGGAGTGATTGTCTGCCCCGAACAGGTATCGTTCTGCACCTTGAATTCCGAAGCGTTGCCGCCGGAAAGGGAGATGGTTCCCACTGCCAGGTCCGCTGTGCCGGTGTTGAAGACGGTAAGGCTCAGGGGGGAGGAGCTGGAGCCGGGGGAGACGGCATCGAAGACATAGGAGGTGGAGGACAGGGAGATGTTGGGTGCGGGGGAGGGTACCTGCATGAAGGAGGTATGGTTTGCAATAACGCCCTGTACCGCAGCGAAGGAAGGCTTCTCCAGGAAGGTCACCTCACCGGTGGTCGTATTTTCCAACTGTTCGAGCAGCCCCTCGGCGCGGTCGGTTTCAGAAAGCTCCTGGTTATCCCTCAGGGTGATGAATACCTTGCCCGCCCCGTTCTGTAAGAGTGTCTTTACGGACGAGCTGTAGTATTCCGCCTGCGATTCAGGTCCGTGGTTGTAGTTCGGGTCCGACTGATAGGCTGAATCCGAGGTGTAGCCGTGCTCCGACACCCAGATAGTACCGTAGAAGCCTGCTGCCCTGAAATCGGCAATGAATGCCTGGAGCTGGGAGACCAGCGCAGAGAGATTCGTGCGCACATGAATAGTGCCGATGTCGAATTTCCCCGGAGCGTTCTGCGCCACCTCTCTGATCCAGGTGGTGAGATTCTCCCTGTGTGCCGGCATGAAGACCCCGGCGATGAGGACCTTGGCCGAATGGTCGGCCGCCTTCACCGCATCATAGGTTGTCGAAAGGAGCTTCGCATATTCCGCCGCATCTCCATAAAAGAACCCCCTGCATGTCGTGCCGCTGCATTCGTATTCGTTGGGCTCGTTCCAGACCTCCCAATAGTGAATGGTGTCCTTGTACCGGGTGACGATGGCTTGTATCCAGTCGGACCACTGACCGTAATCGGCGGGGGGACAATAGTTGGGGTTGTAGGAATAGGAGGCCGAAGGGCATTTCCCCGCCCAGTCGGGCATGGAATTGAATGTCCCGAGGATCTGAACCCCATAGTGCCGCGATAGCTCCGCTATCCTGTCCATGTGCGCCCAGTCGGGCGGAGCGCCTTCTTTTGCATAGAGTGCGGAGAGCTGGACATCCAGCCTGAGAAAGCCCGCTCCCAGGCGGGAAGTGTAGGAGAAGAGCGCCTCTTGTGCGCTGGTGGGCATATCGGGAAAAATCATGGAGTGCGCCCCGTAGAACTCGCTGGTGCTCCCGTATGAGCTTCTGCAGGGGGAAAGCGTAAAGAGCACAAGCAGGAGAAACAAACCCTTTATTTTTATGATATGCCGGCGACAGCTCACTCTGCTCTTCCTCCTGTTCTGAAATACTTCCGCCCACCTACTTTACGGGGGGAACACCCTGTTGTCAAGGCGCTCTCCTTCCAGTGGAGAACAGGGCGCTTGTTGAAAGCACGCCGGGAGCGCTACTATAGTATAACCACGGAAATACGGGGCTCCTGTCTGCTCCTGGAGGAAGCATGAAAGTTGCGAAGCTCTACCGCTTCAACGATATACGTATTGAAGAGATCTCTGTCCCCTCTGTCGGACCGCACGATGCACTGATCAGGACGCGGGCATGCGGCATCTGCTCGGGAGATGTAATGCCCTGGTATATCGAGAAGAAGGCACCCCTGGTGATCGGGCATGAGCCTGCGGGAGAAGTGGTGGCGCTGGGCAGTGAGGCCGACACCCCCCTGCGGCCGGGGGACAGGGTTTTCGTGCACCACCACGCACCCTGTCTGCGCTGCAGGTTCTGCGCCCGCGGCGACCATGTCCAGTGCGAGACATGGCGGAAAACCAGGATCGAACCGGGGGGGCTCTCTGAATATATCCTCGTTCCCGGGGTAAACCTGCGCAATGATACCTTGCGACTTCCCGACACACTGGGGTATGAGGAAGGCACCCTCGTCGAGCCCGCCGCATGCGTCGTGAAGTCGCTCCGCCGGTCGTCCATGAGGGAAGGGGATACCCTTCTCGTCATCGGCCTCGGTGTCATGGGACAGATGCATATCCTCCTGGCCGGGGCGTTCGGGGCCCGCACCGTCATCGGTGCGGACCGGATTCCCTTC
>JADLDZ010000162.1 GCA_020846375.1 Nitrospirales bacterium
TCGCCGGCTTCAGCCGGTACAGCCGATCGAGCATGCTCGAGGTCATCCGCCAGGACTACATCAGAACCGCCCGGGCAAAAGGGCTCAGGGAATCCACGGTGATCCTCACCCATGCCCTCCGCAATGCTCTCATGCCCATCGTGACCATTCTCGGCCTTGCCGTGCCCGGCCTTATCGGAGGTGCGGTCATTTTCGAGACCATCTTTGCCCTGCCGGGCATGGGGCAACTCTTTTATGCCTCCACCATGTCCCGCGACTATCCCACTATCATGGGAATCCTGGTGATCGGTGCGGTGCTGACCCTCATCGGGAATCTCATTGCCGATATCTCCTATGCCCTTGTGGACCCGAGGATCAGAGTAAAGTGAAAAACAGAGTGAAACAGGGTACGAGAGGAAAAGACAGAGTAAGACAGGATAAGGCAGAGTGAAACAGAGTAAAACAGAAAAGAGAAAAACACCAGTTGTTGTTTCGCCTGGTAGTTGCCTGTTTTGTCTGGTTTTTTTCTGTATTTATCTGTCTCACTCTGCTTTATCTCTGTCTTTTTCTGTCCTCAGGACGTCTGGATGATACGGATCATCTGGAACCGGTTCAGGAAGAACCCTCTTTCGGTGGCGGGTTTGGTGATCATTCTCACCCTCGCCTCCCTCGCCCTGCTTGCGCCCTTTATCGCACCGTATGAGCCCACGCGGATCGATGTCTACCGCGTCCTTTCCTCCCCCACGTCCGCCCATCCCTTCGGCACCGATGAGCTCGGCAGGGATGTCCTCTCCCGGATGATATGGGGGAGCCGCGTTTCCCTCAAGGTCGGCTTTATCGCGGTGGGGATCGCCATCACGATAGGGACGGTCCTGGGCGCCTTCGCCGGGTATTACGGCGGCAAGACCGATGCGGTGCTCATGCGGTTTGTCGATATCATGCTCGCTTTCCCGACTTTCTTCCTCATCCTCGCGGTGATCGCCATTGTGGAGCCGAGCATCTCCACCATCATGATCGTGATCGGTATTACGGGGTGGATGGATGTGGCGCGGCTGGTGCGCGCGGAGTTCCTGACCCTCAAGGAGCGGGATTTCATTGCGGCGGCGCGGGCCATCGGCGCGGGCGACTTCCGTCTTATTTTCAGACATATCATTCCCAATGCCCTCTCTCCCGTCTTTGTGGCGGCCACTTTCGGGATCGCGGGCGCCATCCTCACCGAATCGGGCCTCTCGTTTCTCGGGCTGGGAGTCCAGCCCCCGGAGCCGAGCTGGGGTAATATCCTCACGTCCGGCAAGGACAACATCACCGTAGCCTGGTGGCTGTCCCTGTTCCCCGGCATCGCCATCCTCATCACCGTGCTGAGCTACAACCTCGTGGGGGAAGGCTTGCGGGACGCTCTTGACCCGAGGCTCTGGAGAGACTAGGGTGGGTATTCTGCCTGCATACCCGGCCGGCGATGAGCTATAGTATTCCCGACCCTGAAAGGGCCTCCAACAATATCGAGACGTTTCTTGCCGAAAACCCCGGGTACTCGACGCGGCTGGAGGAGCACCGGGATGCAGCAGCAATGCTCTTCTCTCACAGTCAGTTCCTTGCAAACTATTCCATGCAGAACCCGGACGTGCTCTTCGGTGCGCTGGAGAGCCTGCATACCGCCCCTGATGCGGATACCCTCGGGAAAGAGCTGCGGGACCTCCTTGCCCGGTGCGCCACTCTGGCCGAAGGGATGAGGGTGGTGCGCAGGTTCAGGAAGGACAGGATCCTGCACCTCACCCTGCGTGATATCCTCCGGAAGGCGGACCTCCCGGAGATCCTCCTCGATATGAGCACTCTTGCCGACGCGATTCTCGGCGAGTCGCTGCCTTTTGTGGAAGGGTTTCTCGTGCAGCGGTACGGGACTCTGTCAGAGAACTCTTTTGCCGTTATCGCCCTCGGCAAGCTGGGGGCGCAGGAGCTGAACTACAGCTCCGATGTGGACATTGTCTTTGTCTATCGGCACGAGGGAGAGACTTCGGGAGTTTCGACCCTTCCGGGGGTGGTGCGGAACAGGATCTCTGCGTTCGAGTATTACGTGAAGCTCGCAGAGGAATACACCCGTTTTCTTTCCGCCCCTACCGGGGACGGTTTTGCCTACCGGGTGGATCTGCGGCTGCGGCCCCAGGGCCAGCGCGGGAGTATGGCCCTTTCCCTTGCCGGCTATGAGGAATACTATGAGTCGTGGGGCCAGGTATGGGAGAGGGCCGCGGCTCTCCGCGCCCGTCCCGCGGCAGGAGACGCGGAGCTGGGGAGGGATTTCCTGGACTGCATACGTCCTTTCGTGTATCGGAAATACCTCGACTTCCAGGCTATCGAAGAGATACGGCGGATGAAGGGGCAGGTGGAACAGATAAAACCGGGTGTCCAGAGCAGGGATGTAAAAAGGGGATACGGGGGAATACGGGAAATCGAATTTTTCATTCAGGTATTCCAGTTGATCTATGGGGGGAAGGAACCGTCATTGCGGGAGAGGAGCACTCTCAAAGTCCTGCACCGTCTCGTGCAGAAGGGGTTTATCGGGCATGAGGACCTCCGCCATCTGGCAGATAACTATCTCTTCCTGAGGACCCTGGAGCACCGGCTTCAGCAGATGAACGACCTTCAAGTCCATTCCCTTCCCTCCGGGGAGCGGGAGCTCGCTATTCTCGGGAAGAAAATGGGCTTCGAGGGAAAGGCGGATTTCCTGGCGGAGCTGAATGCCCGGAGGCGGAAGGTCAGGGAGATCTATGATTCGCTCCTTTTTATCCGGGAGGGCGGAGGGGAAAAAGGCGGCTCCCGCCTCCTGGGGAACGAGTACTGGGATATGGATACCCCGGTGGAGAATCTGCTTACGGAGGAGCTCGCAAAAGCGGGTGTACGGGATACGCGCAAAGCGGTGCACTGCCTTATGAAGATCCGCAACAACATGCAGTCCTTCCAGACCATCAGGGGCAGACGGCTCCTCGAAGAGGTCATACCCGGGTTCGTGGAAGAGGCGCTGAAGGGACCCAATCCCGATCTTTCCCTGCTCCATCTTGTTGATTTTTCCGTCATACTTGCCGCAAAGGAGTACTATCTCGACGCGATCTCCCGGCGCAGGGAGATCATCTCCCTCCTGACCTTCGTCCTGTCCCAGAGTGAATACCTGTCGAAGATTCTCATGAGCAATCCAGAGTATATCGAATCCCTGGTGGAGGGGGAGAGAGGGGAAAAGTCCCTGCGGACCCTTGAAGAGGAGCTCGGTTACCTTGTGGAAAAGAAAGGAGAGACCGCGGCCATCCGGCTCTTCAGAAGGATGGAGGAGATACGTCTCGGCGTCCGTTTCCTCGACGGGAGGCTGGATGTCGGGCGCCTGGTGAAGGCACTGAGCAAGGTGGCGGAGGCGGTGCTTTCGTTCATGGTGAGGCCTGCTTCTTCCTCCTCTCTTGCGGTGATCGGGTTCGGGAAGCTGGGGGGGAGGGAGATTACCTTCAACTCCGACCTCGACATCATCTTCGTTACGCAGGACGAACCTGCGGAAGCGGAGGTGAGGGCGGCGGAACGTCTGCTGAAAGCCTTCATGTCCTACACAAAGGACGGGATCGCCTACCGGGTGGACACCCGGCTGCGGCCCGAAGGGAACAAGGGCCCCCTCGTGAGCTCCCTCAAGGGGATCGGTGCCTATTACCGGAATACTGCGCAGCCCTGGGAGATACAGGCTCTGCTTAAGGCCCGTCCCGTGGCTGGGGCGGCCTGTACCGCCGCGCAGTTCATGGTGATGCGGAACGAGGTGCTGGCAGGGAGGGGAGGAGAGGTTACCCCGGTTGAAGTGCGGAAAATGCGGGACAGGATACTGAAGGAGCTGTCGAAAGAGGGCGGAGCCGCACGGGAGTACGATATCAAGCTGGGGGCGGGGGGGCTGGAAGAGCTGGAGTTCTTCCTGCAGTACCTTCAGCTCCGGCAGTGCCGTTCCCTTCCGGAGCTCCTCGTCCAGGGCACCCTCGATGCGGTAATGCGACTCAGAAAGAAAGGAGTCTTTGGGGATGCGGAGGCGGCGATGCTCCGGGACACCTACCTTTTTTACCGTAGTATCGAAACGGTCCTTCGCCTGAGAAATGAAGCGCTGCTGTACGAGGGGGGAAACGCTCTGCAAACCCTCGCCGACAGCAGAGGAATGAGTGCTGCCGACCTCCTCGACCTCCTGGAGAGGCGAAAAGAATGGGTGACCGCTTTCCGGGATTCCCTGTAATCCGGGCGCTGTCGCTGCCCCAAAGAATCTTTGATTCTTCGGGGACCCCTGTTCTTTTTCCGGAGTCCTTGGGACGCCCTGTCCAGGAACTCTTCGCTCGGTCTCGCAACGAACACAGTTTGCAAACACACCCTGGTAAAGTTGTACAATACTTCCGTTTTCCATGGAGTATTTATTATTCCGGAGGTGTTCAATGAAGGCACTGGTAGCGGCAGGCCCCTCTGAGGGAATGAAAAAAACAGCGGCGGGAAGCGGGATCCTGCAGTTGGTGACCTTCAATCTCGGCAATGAGGAATACGCGGTGGATATCCTGAAGGTGCAGGAGATCAACAGGATGAAGGAGATCACCCGGGTGCCCAACTCCCCCGATTACGTGGAGGGAGTGATCAACCTCAGGGGCAAGGTAATTCCCGTAGTCAGCCTGAGAAGGAGGTTCGGCCTTTTGGAAAAGGAGAATGATGAGCAGTCACGTATCATGATCATGGATATCCAGGGAGTCACCATGGGGCTCGTGGTGGATTCGGTATCTGAAGTGCTCAGGATTCCCATGAGCACGGTGGAGCCTACCCCGCCCATGGCGTCGAACATCAGCACGGAGTTTATCAAAGGCATCGCAAAGCTGGAGGAGCGCCTCATCATCCTCCTCGATATGGACAGGCTTTTGGGAAAGTCCGAGGAGACCGCCATGATCGAAGCTGCGACGAGGGCGATAGAGGGATAGCCTCTTCCGGTTCCGGTTGGAGGGCAGCCCCTCTCAGCACCCGGAGGAGGGGCTGAGAGGGGGCTTCCGGCATTAAATATCGTAATAGAGGAAGAACTCGTACGGGTGGGGCCGCAGCCTCAACTGGTCGATCTCCTTTGTTCTCTTGTAGTGAATCCAGGTATCAATGGCGTCCTGGGTAAAGACGTTCCCCTTCAGAAGGTATTCATGATCCTCCTCGAGGTTGCTGATCGCCTCGTCGAGGCTCCCCGGCATGGTGGGCACCGATGCCAGTTCCTCGGGACCGAGTTCGTAGATGTCTTTGTCGAGGGGCTCGCCCGGATGGATCTTGTTCTCGATGCCGTCCAGCCCCGCCATCATCATTGCGGCGAAGGCGAGGTACGTATTGCAGGACGGATCAGGGAACCGGACCTCGACCCTTTTTGCCTTCGGGCTTGCGGAGTAGGTCGGGATCCTGATGGAGGCGGATCTGTTCCGTGCCGAGTAGGCGAGATTGACGGGCGCTTCGAAGCCGGGGGTCAGTCTCTTATAGGAGTTGGTGGTGGGATTGGTGAGGGCCGCGAGTGATTTCGCATGCTTCAGAATGCCTCCGATATAGTACAGGGCCAGCTCGCTCAGGCCTGCATACCCGTTGCCCGCGAAGAGGGGCTTGCCGTTCTTCCAGATGCTCTGGTGAACATGCATCCCGGAGCCGTTGTCGCCGAAGAGGGGCTTGGGCATGAAGGTGGCCGTCTTGCCGTGCCTCCTGGCGACGTTCTTGATGATGTATTTGAAGAGCATGTTCTTGTCGGCCATCTTCACCAGGGAATCGAAGCGCATGTCGATTTCCGCCTGGCCTGCGGTGGCCACCTCATGGTGCTCCCTTTCCACATAGATGCCTACCTTCAGCATCTCCATGACCATTTCGGTCCTTATATTTACCTGGCTGTCGGTGGGCGGTACGGGGAAATACCCCTCCTTGTGCCGCGGTTTGTACCCGAGATTCGGCTTCTCGTCGCGGCCGGAATTCCAGATGCCCTCGACGGAATCGATGAAATAGTAGCCGCTGTGGGAGTTCTGGTCGAACATGATATCGTCGAAGATGAAGAACTCCGCCTCGGGACCGAAATAGGCGGTGTCTCCGATGCCGGTGGATTTGAGGTACGCCTCGGCCTTCTGTGCGATATACCGGGGATCCCTCGTGTAGTATTCCTTGGTAATGGGATCGACGATATTGCAGATAAGGCTGAGGGTCGGGTATTCCATGAAGGGGTCCATGAACGCCGTCGTCGGGTCAGGGATAATCAGCATGTCGGAGGTGTTGATCGCCTGCCACCCCCTGATGGAAGATCCGTCGAAACCGAGCCCTTCTTCGAAGACCGCCTCCGACAACTCGGCGACGGGTACGGCAAAATGCTGCCAAATTCCAGGAAAATCAAGGAATTTGAAGTTGACCATGACGGCCTTGTTTTCCTGTGCCATCTTGATTACGTCTTTTGGTGTCATACTTCCTCCTTATGAAGTGGGAAGCGCGTACTTCCTGTTCGCTGCTTCCTTTGTTTATTTCTCGTTTCCGGCGCTCCTGCAGACTCTACACCGCCGATTCCCCGTGCTCGCCGGTCCTGATCCTGATGATCTCTTCGATAGGGTAGACGAAGATCTTGCCGTCTCCGATCTTTCCGGTCCTGGCCGACTTCTCGATGGTATCCACCACCTTCGGGGCGAGGGTATCGGAGGTCACGATCTCGATCTTGATCTTCGGGATGAAGTCCACGACATACTCTGCGCCCCGGTAGAGCTCGGTATGTCCCTTCTGCCTGCCGAACCCTTTTACCTCTGTCACGGTCATTCCTTGGATGCCGATCTCGTTCAGGGCATCCTTGACCTCATCGAGCTTGAAAGGTTTGATGATCGCCTCTATTTTTTTCATAGGTGCCTCCTTGTATTCGTCTGTGTAGTCCGGTGTCCCTCTGCCGCTGCGTTCAGTCGGAGAGGAGAACTCATTCCGAAGCTCTCCGTTTTCCCGCTACCGTGGAGAGGTGAAGAAATGCCGGTAGAACGCAAGAGCCCTTGCGTAATACACATCATACTGTCTCTCCGTCTCCCGCCCGATCTCTTCCAGGTTGACAGGCTCGTTCTTCAGCCATTCGTGTATCATCTCCTTCCTGACTTCGATATGGAACTGGAAGGCGTACGCGCTGCTGCCGTACCGGAACGCCTGGTGGGGAAAGAGGGAGGAAGAAGCGAGGTGTACTGCGCCCTCCGGTATGTCGAAGGTCTCCCCGTGCCAGTGAAAGACCTTGAAGCGTTGCCACAGGTCGCCCGCCTGCGGGTGAACAGCGAGTTTGAGCAGCAGCGGGTCCCGCAGCCCATCCCCGGTCAGCTCGATATCGTACCACCCGATTTCCTTTTCCTTTCCTTTGTACACCCGGGCTCCCAGGGCCTTCGCCATTATCTGCGCCCCGAGGCAGACTCCGAGGACCCGCTTGCCCCCGGCGATGAAATCGCGGACGAGCGTCTCCTCCGCCCTGATGTAAGGGAAGAGGTCGTCCTCATTGACGCTCATGGGTCCCCCCATCATAAGCAGGGTATCGAAGCCCTGTACAGCGGGGAGGGGCTCTCCCCTCGAAAGGTCAGTGACGGTAAAGGGGATCTTTTCGTTTACGAGAAAGTCCTCGATAGTCCCGGCACCTTCGTTGCTTACGTTCTTACAGATAAGTACTGTCATAGGTATAGTATACAGCAATAGGTATGCCAGTAGAGGCTCATTGAAAAATAACCATAATTTAAAAAAAACTGCAACGATCTGCTCAAAAACCGGGCAGGCCGTGCCTGAAAAACAGGCATACGCTTTTCCCCGCACCTCTCCTTTGCAGAGAGGAATATGCTACTATGAAGCACAGGAAGATCCAGTAAAAGGGAAAGGTGCCATGGAAATCATATCCGAAGAGAGGGTGGAAAAAGTCCGGAGGGAGGTGGCGGTGATGGAGCCCGCCCAGGGAAACAGGGAGATGATCGCCCTGAGCAAGAGCCAGCCCGACCTGCTTGCCTTTCTCGTCCATGCAACGGAAGACATCGATCCCTCTGCCGCCGAGTTCGCCGTTTTCATGGCCTTCGTCGTCCATAGGATGTTTCAGCAAGAGGAAGGTTTCGAAAGGGTGTCCGCCGAAGAGTTGATAGAGCTCCATAACCGCAATTTCACCCTGATGGAGGAGCTTGCGGGGGGAGGGGAAGGCTTTGCCGAAACGGTCGGGAAAGTGGAAATCCCCTCGCAACTGCATGTCATGCGCTGCGTGGTGGAGATGATCCTCGATGCTCCCGAATCGGAGGACCCCCTGGAGCTGTCCGGCGAGGAGGCGCTGTATCTGTTTTTCCTGCTCAAGACCATTGTCGAAGCGCTGGATGCAAACGGAGGGAGAGGATAGAGGGCTTCAAAGCGGGAATAGAAAAGGGGCGGCATGATGCCGCCCCTCAACCGCCCCGGTGATCAGGGCCGGCGTTATCACCGAGAACATCACCTGATAGATACTGCAGGATTACCCTTGAGGAGTTTCGTGTTCCTGCTCATATGGCTGTCTCCCCCTTCTCCCCGGTGCGTATCCTGATGATCTCTTCCAGCGCGGAGACGAAGATCTTTCCATCCCCGATCTTCCCGGTCTTCGCCCTCTCCGCGATGGTGCTCACCACCTTGTCCGCCATGCTTTCCGCCACGACAACTTCGACCTTTACCTTGGGAATGAAGGCGATATCATACTCTGCCCCGCGGTAGAGCTCCACATGGCCCTTCTGTCTTCCGAAGCCCTTTACTTCCGTTACGGTCATGCCCTGGATGCCGATGGCATGCAGCGCGTCTTTTACCTCGTCCAATTTAAAGGGTTTGATGATTGCCTCGATCTTTTTCATGGTGTTTTCCTCTGTTTTCGTGGTATCAGGCGGGGACGGACCGGTTCGTCCGTCCCCGTTCTTTTTTTACAGGTTATACGCCTTTTCACCGTGCTGGCTCTCGTCGAGACCCGTGATCTCCTCCTCCGTAGTGACCCGCACGCCCGCAATGGCCTTGATGATCAGGAAGAGGAGATACGTCGCTATCCCGCTGTAGACCAGGGTGACGACGGCAGCGATGATCTGCGTCAGGAACTGTCCCGGATTTCCGTACAGGAGCCCTTTGCCCATCTCGTTGATGGAGGGGTCGGCAAAGATGCCGGTGAGAAGAGCCCCGAGGGTCCCTGCCACTCCGTGGATACCGAACGCGTCCAGGGTGTCGTCGTAACCGAATTTCGGTTTCATCACCGCCACGGAGAGGAAGGACACGACTCCCGCCGCCAGGCCGATAATGAGGGCGCCGCCGACATTCACGAACCCGGCTGCCGGAGTGATGGCGACGAGGCCCGCCACGGCGCCCGAGGCGAGGCCGAGGACCGTGGGCTTCTTCGCGTGTATCCACTCTACCGCCATCCAGGCCATGGCGGCCACCGCCGTCGCCGTATTGGTATTGATGAAGGCCGCTCCTGCAAGCCCGTTCGCCGCCAGGGCGGAGCCGGCATTGAAGCCGAACCATCCGAACCAGAGGAGTCCTGCCCCGGTCACCACCATGGTAAGGTTGCTGGGGATCAGCGATCTTTCACGCCGCTTGCCGAGGACCAGCGCACCCACGAGGGCGGCCGCACCGGCGTTGATATGGACCACGGTTCCCCCGGCGAAATCGAGAGCACCCAGTTTTGCCAGGAAGCCGCCGCCCCATACCCAGTGGGCCACAGGCAGATAGACGAAGGTCATCCAAAGGAGGGAGAAGAGCACCCATGCGGAGAACTTCATCCTCTCGATATAGGCGCCGCTTGCCAGGGCGACGGTGATGGCGGCGAAGGTGAGCTGGTAGACGATGAATATATATTCGGGAATCGTCTTCGCAAGATCGGAGATGCTGTTCACGCCCACCCCGGCGAGAAGCAGCTTTGTCGGTTTTCCGATGATTCCGCCAAGGTCCTCCCCGAAGGTGAAGGTATATCCGTAGAGAATCCACAATACGCTCACAATGCAGAAGGCAACAAAGGACATGGCGATGGTATTGAGGGAGTCTTTCCTCTTGGAAAGCCCACCGTAGAAGAGCGCCAGGCCCGGGATCGTCATCAGCATGACGAGAGCGGTGGCGACGATCATCCATGCGGTATCCCCGGTGTCGATCTTCAACGGCGCAGGGGCGGCCGCTGCGGCGGGTGCCGGCGGGGTGGACAGTGCGTTCTCTTCCGCAAGTGCAAGCCCGGTGAGGCTTATCAGGCAGAGTGCTACGGTGATAATGACGAATGCTTTCATATCAATCTCCTTTTCTTTTTGTTACGAGTATCAATTCGGCTGATCTGTTTCAATTTTACTCCTGTTTTGTGTGCCCTGTTTATCAGTGCTCTTTTTTTCTCTGTCCTTCCGCTACCGTATCTCCCGATTTCGTAAGCAATCATTCTCTCCGTTCCGGTTTCGGCAAAAGCCGTGTCGGCGGCACGCAGACTGTTCTGCAAAAGATGCAAAGAGAAGAGAAATATAGATGCCCTCCTTGCCTCGGATGTTATTGTCTGCTACTTGAACAGGTCGATGTTGATGTCGATCTGCGTAGTCCATTTCCACCTGCCATTTATGGTTTGATTGTTGAACCACACCGGACCGGTAAGAAA
>JADLDZ010000163.1 GCA_020846375.1 Nitrospirales bacterium
CAATACCGCACCAGCCTCTCGTGGGGCATATCGGTGAGGCGCTGACAGAACCGGAACATGATGGTCTCTTCCGACAGACTCTTGAAGAGGTCGTAGACGAGGGGCTCGTCCTCGGGCCTGATGGGGCGTATAAGCGCGCTCACTCCGTCCAGGGTGATCTCCCGCATGTATTTGAAGGGGTAGGGGCAGATGGAGAGGTGCGTGGGGCAGAGCTCCTCATGGGGAAGGGCGCACTCCTCCCTGTCCTCTTCGAGAATGATGCCTGCGTCCAGAACGAATCCCTCTTCGCCGGTAATGAAGAAGGGGTTGATGTCGACTTCCCTTATGCAGGGAAAATCGACGATAAGGTAGGAGAACCGCACCAGCATTTCCTCAAGCAGCCGCAGGGTTGCGCTGTACGCCTCCCGGCTCTGCAGGTGCCGGTAGATCTTCGTCTCCTCCATCATGCGGCGCGCCAATGTCTGATTGAGGGGGGGCAGCCCCACCGCATAATCTCCAAGGGCATCGAGGAGCTCCCCCCCGGTTCCGAAGAGGACCACCGAGCCGAAGGTAGGGTCTTTCTTCGCCCCGATCACCAGCTCGAAGCCGTGCCTGATGATCATGGGCTGGATCAGGACCCGTGCATCGGGATCCCCATGGGCATCGGCGATTTCCTGGATCTTTTCGAAGGCCTCCCGGACAGCGGCCTCATCCCTGACGTTCAGAAACACCCCTCCCTTTTCGAGCTTGTGAAATATACTCTCCGAGTCGATCTTCAGGACGACGGGATACCCGATCTCCCCGGCGATGCCCACCGCCTCCTCTCCGCTCCCCGCTTTCCGGGTGGTAATGGTGGGAATTCCGTACGCATGGAGGATTTCCTTTGCCTCGCCGAGGTGCAGGACCCGCCTTCCCCCACGGGCGGCGGCGTTGATGAGATGTCCTGCCCTCGCTCCGTCCGGGGCAAAGTCCTTCAGGATCGCTTCGGGGGTCTCCTGGAGCATCTGGAGGTTGTAATCGTAGCGGTAGAGATAGATGAAGCTCCGCACCGCCTGCTCCGGAGTGGTGAAGGTGGGGATGCCCCTCCGGTTCATGTAGTCCATGGCTTCCAGGGATTGCTCTCCGCCCATCCATACCGTGAAAAGCGGAACGGAGGGGTTATCCTGGGCTGCGGCAGCCACCGCTTCCGCGATCTCCATGGCCCTCGACCCGAAATAGCGCACATGCAGCACGAGGAGCCCTTCCACGCCGGGGTCCTGCAGGCAATGCCGGATGGCGGTCTTGTAGTCGTCGGGAGGCGCGCTGGTGAGGAGATTGATGGGGGTGTCGATCTGCCGCAGCAGGGGAAGGCTCCGGCGCAGGTTTTCGAGGGTCTCCCCGCTGAGGCGGGCGGGCTCCCCCTCCAGCCGCAGGAGGGTGTCCATGGCGAGGATGGACGGGGCGCCCGCGTTGGTGATGATGGCCAGTCTCTTCCCCCTGGGCCGCCGCTGCTTTGCGAGCGTTTCCGCAAGGTAGAAGAGGTCCAGCATCTCGTCGATCCGCACCGCTCCCGCCCTCTTGATGACGGCATCGTAGACCTTGTCCTCTCCGGCGAGGAACCCTGAATGGGTCAGGGATACCCGGGCGGAGAGGTCGAATTTGCCGGACTTCACCACCACGATGGGCTTCGACCGCGCAAAGCTCCGCACGGCCGTCATGAACTTTCTGCCCCTCCTGATGTGTTCGAGATAGAGGATGATGGCCTTTGTCTCGGGGTCTACCCCCAGGAAATCGATGAGGTCGGAGAACCCGAGGTCCAGCTTTGCGCCCAGAGAGACCACATAGCTCAGACCGACATTCTTCCGTACCGCCCTGTCCAGGAGAGCAGTGGTAAGGGTGGCGCTCTGTGAGATGAAGGCGATGCTCCCCTTCTGGGGCATCCCGGTGAAGAGGCTGGCATTCAGGCCGATTCCGGGGCGTATGAAGCCGAGGGTGTTCGGGCCCAGCACCCTGAACTCGTGCTGCAGGGAAAGCTGACGGATCCTCTCCTCGATCACCCGGTAGTCATTGGTACGATTCTCGAAATCGGGGGCGAGGATGGATACTCCCTTCACCCCCTTGTGTCCGCACTCCTCGAGGGCCGGGAGTATCTCCTCCACGGGGGTGGCCAGGACCGCCAGGTCCACCGGGTGAGGAATAGCGGAAATATGCGGATAGGCCTCGATGCCCTGCACCGCCTCCCGGGCAGGATTCACCGGGTAGACGACTCCACGGAATCCCCTGCCGATCATGTTCCGGAGGAGGGAATCCCCTACGGAGTCCGGGTCTTCGCCGGCCCCGATGACCGCTATCCTCTTCGGGTTGAAGAGAAATTCCAGGTTTTTCACTGACATGGCAAGCCCTCTTCCTCCCTGGAGATGCGGGTTTTATGCAGGCATCAGCTGCTTTAGAGTGCGTAGGCAAACCGTGTTCGTAGCGGGGCCAGGGACGGTGCAGCCGGTCGCAGTAGAATATAGTTTGCCTGCACACCCTAATTGTAGCAAAAAAGCGGCAGGGGCGGGCGCATCGGCTTCCTTATTGGTATGGTATAGTAAAAGACAGCTTTTTACCACGAAAGGATAGACTGCATGCAGTGCCGCGAGTGCAAGGGAAAGATCAGGCTGGTGTCCGGCTGAAAGACGGTGATGCTCCGCTGCATGGAGTGCGGCAGGGAATACCGGCTTTCGGACTATATCGACGAGATCGACGGAGAGATGTGGGAGCAGATAGCGCGGCGGCCCAGCAACCGGGCCTGATGAGGAACAGGGGAAAATGAATGCGCAGACGCCGAGGGGCCCCGTTTCCTCATTCCTCATCATCGACGGCTACAATGTCATCGGCACGTCCCACCGGGACGGGGAGAAGGCGCGGGAGACCTTTGTCGCCCTTCTGATAGACTACATCAAAGTGAAGCCCCATCATGTCACCGTCGTCTTCGATGGGCATAAAACCGGGGCAGGCGTCGAACGGACGGCAGTGCGCGGCGGGGTGCGGATACTCTACTCCCGTCTGGGGGAGAAAGCGGACGATGTCATCAAGCGGATCATCTCGGAGGAGCGGAGGGAATGGATCGTGGTGAGCTCCGACAGGGAGATCGTTCACCATGCCTGGTCGGTGGGCTCCATCCCGGTGTCTTCGCACATCTTTCATGAGATCGTGGTGCGGCAGGTGAAGAGGAGCGGAGGAGCTGCCGGATCATCCGGAGAGCGGGATGCGGACCCTTTCTTTTCCCGTGAAGAGGAAGAGGGGGCGGACGAGGAGAATCTCCTTGCACGCAGGGGCAATCCCCACCAACTCTCGAAAAAGGAAAAAGCCGTCAGAAAGGCGCTGGGGAAGCTCTGACAATGTTCACCCGGCTCCTCTCCCTCCGGCCCGGCGATGTGCTGACGATCGCTTTCAGCCTGTTTCTCCTGGGACTGACGGCGGTTTCCCATGCAAAAATCCCGATGTCGGGGAATCTCCTCCTCATCTACGCCTCGCTGCTCTTTTTCCAGATTGTTCTCGTATTTATCAGTGGACGGAATTCCTTTCTCCTGCTGACGCGGGATCTCCTCTTCCCGGTGCTCTGCGTCCTGATCATCTTCGATACTCTCGGGCTGATCGTCCACCCTATCAATCCCCATGATTGGGACTACCGTCTCATCCGTCTCGACTATCTCCTCTTCGGCGGCTACCCCACTGTCATGGTGGAAAGGCTCATACACCCCGTGCTCACCGATATCCTCCAGGTCGCCTATTCCACCTACTATTTCCTGCCGGTGGCCCTTGGGGTGACGCTGAAGCTGCGGGGGCAGCGGGAGGAGTTCGAATACGCGCTGTTTCTGATCCTCCTCTGCTTCTATCTTTCCTATGTGGGGTACCTCCTGGTGCCGGCACTGGGGCCCCGCTATGCCATGGAGCATCTCCATGCGGGGGAGGTGGGGGGCTTCCTGGTGGCGGAGCCCATTCAGAACTTTCTGAATCTCCTTGAAGGGGTGAAGCGGGACGCCTTTCCCAGCGGCCACACAGGCATCGCCCTGACAGTGCTGTACCTTTCCTATCGCTCCGCACGGGACCTCTTCCGGTTGCTGCTTGTCCCGGTACTGCT
This sequence comes from Nitrospirales bacterium, assembly GCA_020846375.1. Taxonomy (GTDB): domain Bacteria; phylum Nitrospirota; class Thermodesulfovibrionia; order Thermodesulfovibrionales; family Dissulfurispiraceae; genus Nitrobium. The sequence goes on from JADLDZ010000163.1 coordinate 4,085, forward strand.
CCTGATCATCGCCACTGTGTATTGCAGGTATCACTACGCCGTGGATGTGCTCGCGGGAGGGCTGCTGACGGTTGTCACGGTGGCCTCCGGTGGGGTATATTATAAATTCTGGAAGCAAAAACAACGTGATCAGGAAGATGCCCTTCCCTGCCGCCGCAGGTGAAGGCAGCCGGCCCTGCAGTGCGGTTCCGGGTCCGCAGGGTATCGGGAGGAAAATGGAAATTCCCCACCGCACGGTGAAAGACGGTATTATCCTCGAGGTGAAGGTGATTCCCAAATCCTCCCACACCGGGATTGCGGGGGTAATGGACGGAACGGTGGTAAAGGTAAAGCTGACCGCTCCCCCGGTGGAGGGGGCCGCCAATGAGCAGCTCATCGCGTTCCTTGCTGAGGAATTTGGCATAAAAAAGAGCAGTATAGTAATATTGAAAGGCGAAACATCACGGAGGAAAACAGTGAAATTGACGGGAGTTGCCCTATGATTCAGAGTATGACGGGCTTCGGGGCGGCGGAGGTGGAGGGGTTCAAGGTCGAGGTGCGCTCCCTGAACCACCGCTACCTGGAAGCAGCCGTCAGGATGCCCTCCCCCCTCCTGGAGCACGAGATCCCCATCAGGAATTTCATCAGGGAGAAATTCGCCCGGGGCAAGGTCGATGTAATCATCTCGCTGACCGAGAAGAGAAAAATGAAGATCACCCTCAACAAGGAGCTTGCTCGGGGGCTCTACGAGGCCTTTGCGGATCTCCAGAGAGAGTTCTCTCTTTCCGGCTCCCTTTCCGTCGATCTCTTCGCTTCGTACAAGGACCTCCTCCTTGCCGAGGACTCCGAAACCGGCGCGGAATCCCTCTATGAGGCCCTCAGGCTTGCCGTGGGGCGCGTCGGGGAGATGCGTACGCGGGAGGGAGAAGCCCTCGCGAAGGAAGTGCGATACCACGCGGAAAGGCTGGAGGAGCTCCGGAAGAAGGTGGAGGAACTGGCCGGAGAGGTAGTGCCCGCCTGCAAGGAAATGCTTGCGCGGCGTGTGGCTGAGCTGCTCGCGGGCACCCCCCTTGACGAGGCGCGGCTTGCCCAGGAAGTAGCCCTCATTGCACAGAAGAGCGACATCACCGAAGAAGTAGCCCGGCTGAAGAGCCATCTCGGGCAGTTGGCGTCCATTCTGGAAAAGGGAGGGAGCATCGGGAGGAAGCTCGATTTTCTCATCCAGGAGTTGAACAGGGAGGCGAACACCATCGCTTCGAAGGTAGACGATGTGCGGATCGTCAATGTGGCGATCGAGATGAAAACAGGCATCGAGAAGCTCAGGGAGCAGGTGCAAAACATTCAGTAGGAGCGGCGATGAAGAATTCCCTCGTCAGTATCGGCTTCGGAAATGTGATCTATGCTTCCCGGGTGGTGGCCATCGTGAACCCGGGGTCTTCTCCCATCAGGAAACTGCGGGAGGAGGCACGGGAGCGGGGTAAGCTCATCGACGCCACCGAGGGGAGGAAGACCCGGTCCATCATTGTCACGGACAGCGACCACATCATCCTTTCGGCGATCCAGGTGGAGACTATCGTGCAAAGGATCGGCGGTGCCGGCGAGCACGGCGCCGGAGGAGAACATGAGGCGGAAAAGAGGTAGCCTTTTCGTAGTATCTGCGCCCTCGGGTGCGGGGAAGACGTCCCTCTGCCAGAAACTCTGCGAGACGGTCCCGGATATCCGCCACTCCGTATCCTATACCACAAGGGCGCCGCGGCCCGGTGAGGTGAACGGTCTCCATTACCACTTCGTGTCCGTGGAGGAGTTCCGCTCCATGATAGGCCGCGGCGAATTCATCGAATGGGCGGAGGTGTTCGGCAACTGGTACGGTACCTCCCGGCAGAGGATCGAGGAGATGATGGCAAAGGGGATCGATGTGATCCTGGACATCGATGTGCAGGGCGCGAAGCAGATCAGGCAGCGTTTCCCCGAGGGACTCCTTATCTTCATCCTGCCGCCTTCCCTTTCGGTGCTGCGTGCGCGGCTTACCGGCCGGAGGAGCGATGCGGAGGAGGTGATCGACAGGAGGCTCGCGAAGGCGCGGGATGAGATGAAGGAGTATAAATGCTATGATTATGTTATAGTAAATGATCTGTTTCCCGTTGCCCTTGGAGAGCTTTCTTCCGTAGTACTTGCCGAGAGGGTCAGGATAACAAAGGCGAACCTTGAAGAGATAGATAATATGTTGTTACAGGAGGGGGAATAGAATGGATATCATAGCGCTTCCCATCGAATACGACAGAAAGGAAATAGACAGCAGGTACCGGCTGGTGGTCATATCGGCCCAGAGGGCCCGGGAGCTCTCCCTGGGAGCCGCCACGCGGATGCCGACGAAGGCGAAGAAGGTCACGACGTCCGCCCTGCTCGAGACTATTTCGAACCAGATCGAGTTCCTCACCGGCGCCGATGCGCTGGTCGCCAGGGAAAGGGCGGACAAGATCGATTACAAGAAGCTGATCGAGGAAAAGAGGCGGCCCATCGAGGACCTTTCCGATCTCGAGAAGGATCTCAAGGTGTATCTCCATGAGAAAGGCTCCCCGGAAAAGGCGCTGGAGGAGTTGTTCAGCGAGACGGAGGAATCCGAGTCCGACGAAAGCGAAGAGTAGTTTCTTTCTGGAAGGGGATGCTAAAAAGGGCCGGCAGTAGAGCCCTTTGGAGGATGAGACTATGCTCAAGGGCAAATCCATACTTGTCGGTCTCACCGGAAGCATTGCCGCCTATAAATCCATTGATCTCATAAAGAGACTGCGCCAGGAAGGGGTCTCTGTCGCCGTTATCATGACAGAGACCTCGAAGCGTTTTATCACTCCCCTCTCCGTAGAGCTTGCGGCAGGAGGTCCCCCCTACGACGACCTGTTCGCTGCGCCTTTGTCCCATATAAGCCTCCCCGCTGAAGCCGACCTCCTTGTGGTCGCCCCCGCCACGGCGAACAGTATCGCAAAATTCACCGCGGGAAGTGCCGACGATATGCTCAGCGCGACTTTTCTTGCCTTCAGGGGCAGGACGATCATCGCCCCTGCCATGAACTGGCGGATGTACGAGAACCGTATCTTCCAGAGGAACCTCTCCCACCTCCTTGCTGCGGGAGTAAAAGCGGTGGGCCCCGAAAGGGGAGCCCTTGCCTGCGGCGAGGAGGGGATGGGCAGGATGTCCTCTGTCGATACGATAATGGAAGCGATCATCTCCTCCCTCACCCGGCAGGATTTTGCGGGCGAGCAGGTCCTCGTTACCGCGGGGCCCACCCGGGAATACCTCGACCCTGTCCGGTATATCTCGAACAGGTCTTCGGGGAAGATGGGCTATGCCGTGGCGAAGGTGGCGAAGAGGAGGGGCGCTGAGGTGACACTGATCAGCGGGCCGGCATCCCAGCCCCCCCCCGACGGGGTGGAGGTTATCAGGGTGGAGACCTCCGAGGATATGTACCGTGCGGTGATGGACACGATCCCCATGGCGTCCCTCTTCATCATGACCGCGGCGGTGGCCGACTTCAGACCTGCGGAGACGAGGGACGTGAAAATCGACAAAAAGGACAAATTCCCACTGGACCTGGTGAAGACCACCGATATTCTTGCGGAGGTGGGCAGGCTGAAAAGAAAGCCTTTTACCGTGGGCTTTTCCGCGGAAACAGGCCACCGGATCGAAAGGGCGCGAAAAAAGCTTCTGGGCAAGGACATGGATATGATCGTCTTCAACGATGTGACCATGAAGGGTGCGGGATTCGATGTGGATACCAATGCGGTGATCATCATCGACAGGGAGAGCGAAAGGAAGCTCCCCCTCATGTCCAAGGAGGAGGTCGCCATGGCGCTCCTCGACAGGATCAGGGAGATCAAGGGCGGAGCGGGCACGTTCTGATGCTGGAATAATGACAAAAGAATGAAGGGAAGCGCCTATTTAGAGAGGCTTGAGGAGCAGGTACGCAAAAGGCCCTCGTCACGGCTCTTCCTGTCCCTCGCCGAAGAGCTCAGGAAGAGGGGGCGGGAAGAGGAGTCCCTTGCTGTGCTCCTCGATGGGGTGGAGAGAAACCCCGGTTTCGGCCCCGGCCGCATCGCCCTGGGGAAGCGGTATCTCTCCGCTGCCCTGTTCCCGGAAGCGAAAAGCGAGTTCATCGAGGCGCTCCGTGTCTCTCCTCGCAGTCTTCCCGCGAGGAAGGGTCTTGCCGAAGTGTACCGGAAGCTGGACAAGAGGAAAGAGGCTGCCGAAGAATACCGGTGTATCCTTGCGCTTGACCCCTACGACTCCGAAGCAGCGGCCTGCCTGGATTTACTTGAGGCTGCCCCCGAAAAGGAGGGGGTGCCGGGAAAGGAAGGAGAAGACGTCAGGGAAGCGGAACGGACCGCCCCCCTTCCCGTGGGCGAAGAGCCCGCGGAGGATGCCGCTGCTTTCTCAGGGAGGGTTGCAGCAGGGGCTCCGGAGAGGGAGGTGCTCCGGGAGGCGGACCGTGCCGTTGCGGAGGGCCGTTATGAGCAGGCGATGGAAATGTATCATGCCTTCCTTGCGCTTTATCCCGACGACAGTCAGGTCCTGCAGAGGAAGGAAGAGCTGCGTGCTCTCCTGAAACTGACCGGCGACGGGAGGGAGCGTGCGGTGGAGCGGCTGAACCGCCTCTCCGATGCTATCCGGGACCGTTTCGCCGCCTATCTGCTCCTCGGCAGGAAGGAGCAGGCTGTGCACCGTCTCTCCCATCTGTCGGATGCCATCCGGGGCCGGTTTGTGCTTTACCTGGCCATCGGGAGGAAGGACACGGTGGTGAATCGGCTCACCCTGTTTCTGGATACCATAAAGAGCCGGTTCCCCCTGCAGGACCGGCGGTAGGAGAAAGGAGTGCTCTCCATGAACGGAATCGAAGCGAGGCAGAAGGCTGTCCGAAAGGCACTGAAGACGAAGGGAGTCGATGCTCTTTTTCTCAGCTCCCTCAATAACATCCGTTACCTGACGGGGTTCACCGGTTCCTCCGCCTTTGTGCTGATGACAAGGGACAGAGGGTTCTTCTTTACCGATTTCCGCTACCAGGAACAGGCGGCAGCAGAGGTCTCTCATTACGAGATAGGGATCGAGAAGGGCAAAAGGACCGATGTGCTCCGCACCCTCTTGAAAAAGCTGGGAGTGAAGCGCCTCGGGTTCGAAACCTCCCTCTCCTTTGACTTCTATTCCGCGCTGAAGCGGCTGCCGGTGGAACCGCTGCCTGTAAAGGACCTTGTGGAGGAGCTGAGGAAGAGAAAGGACGACCGGGAGATCGTGGCGATACGGCAGGCTGTGGAGAGAGCGGAAAGGGCCTTTCTCTCCGTAAAACCCCGCATACGGGCCGGCGTCAGGGAGAGGGAGATCGCCCTGCGGCTCGATGAGCACCTGAAAAAGGAGGGATGCAGAACCATCCCTTTTGATATAATAGTCGCTTCCGGCGGGAACGCTGCCATGCCCCACGCAAAACCGACCGACAAGAAAATTGAAAAAGGTGATTTTGTTATAATTGACTGGGGCGGGGAGGCGGAAGGGTATTGCTCCGATATGACGAGAACCCTGCTGATGGCGGGCGGCTCCCCCTCCGGGCAGACCGGGATCTATGCAATTGTGAACGAGGCGCGGGAGGCGGCACTGCGCGCCGTGCGCGCGGGAGCGATGACGCGGGATATCGACCGCGCCGCGCGAGAGGTCATACGGAGGGCCGGATACGGAGAGTATTTCGGGCACGGGACAGGGCACGGGGTGGGTCTTGATGTACACGAGAATCCCCGCGTCTCCTTGCTGAGGAACGAGAGGGTCGCTCCGGGCACGGTTTTCACCATCGAGCCGGGGATCTACCTGCCGGGCCTGGGGGGAGTGCGTATCGAAGATATGGTTGTAGTGCGAAAGGATACGGCAGAGCTCCTTACCACCCTCGGCAGGGACCTGGAAGTAATCGGAGCTGCACGTACAATTGAAGGAGGATGACATTGATCGCAACGAGTGATTTCAGAAAGGGAGCAAAAATAGAATACAAGGGAGAGCCGTGTGAAATCGTCGATTTCCAGCATGTGAAGATGGGGAGGGGCGGCGCTGTTATCAGGACGAAACTGAAGAGCCTCAGGACGGGCAATGTGCTCGAAGACACCTTCCGGTCAGGAGAGAAGTTCGAGACTCCCGCGCTCGAAGAGAAAGAGATGCAGTATCTCTATGTCCAGGACGGCATGCACTACTTCATGGATACGGAGAGCTACGAGCAGGTCCCCCTCACCGATGCGCAGTTGGGCGAGGTGAAGAAGTTCATCAAGGAAAACATGACGGTGAAGATCCTTTACTATAAAGAGGCGCCGATGACGGTGGAGGCCCCCATGTTCGTCGAATTGAAGGTGGTGGAGACGGAGCCGGCATTCCGGGGGGATACCGCTTCGGGGAGCAGCAAGCCCGCAAAGCTGGAATCGGGCGCAGTGGTGAAGGTCCCCTTCCATATCGAGATAGGGGACACCCTGAAAATCGACACGAGGACGTCGGAGTACATCGAGAAGGTAAAATAGGACCGGTTGCCTGGTGTCGCGGCCGCCGGTGTCCGTCCGGGGCCGGCACTGACACGGGGCGCTGCGCTTCCGAGGAGGGGAGTCGATGGAACTTGAGGACCTGAAGTCATTGATGGAGTTGCTGAAGGAGACGGATATCACCGAGCTGCAGATCGAGAAAGAGGGTACGAAGGTCAAGATCAAAAGAGAGAAGTTCTTCGGGCACCTCGACGTCCAGCAGTCCATCCTGTCCGAGAAAAAAGAAGCGAAGGAAATGAAGCAGATAAAGGAAGAGGCTGCAGAGGAGGAGGGAAAGCTCTTCACCGTGACCTCCCCCATTGTGGGGACCTTTTACCGCTCCCCCTCCCCCGAGTCGGAACCCTTCGTGGATGTGGGCTCCCGGGTGCGAAGGGGCCAGGTGCTCTGCATTATTGAGGCGATGAAGCTTATGAACGAGATAGAGAACGAAGTGGACGGCGTGGTGGTCCGGATACTGGTGGACAACGGTCATCCGGTGGAGTACGGCGAGCCGCTCTTCCTGATTGAGCCGGTCTGAAAACAAAAAGCGGGGAGCGGAGGGGCAGGAGCGGGTCCCCCGCCTTCCC
>JADLDZ010000164.1 GCA_020846375.1 Nitrospirales bacterium
AACCTCGCTTTCCTGTATGCGGAGGGGTACGGCAGCAGGGAGGAGGCGCTGCAGCTCGCGATGAAGGCATACCGGATCGCTCCGGGGAGCGCCGAGGTGATGGATACCCTGGGATATATCCTCCTCAAGAAGGGCAGGACCGAGGAAGCGTTGAAGGTGCTCGAAAAGGCCGCCTCCCTCCTCCCGGGCAATCCCACGGTGCAGTATCATACGGCCCTCGCCCTGAAGGAGCGCGGTGACAAGGGCAGGGCCGTGGAGTTCCTCCACCGGGCCGTGCATACCGGGGATTTCCCTGAGGCCGTCGCGGCGAGAGGGCTCCTCGCGGAACTGAGGGGGGGCGGATGAGCATACGGCTCCTCATCGTGATGCTCCTTTCCGGGGATGCTCTCCTTTCGGCGGCGTCCGCCTCCGTGGTGCTTTATCTGTATGCCGGGAGGCCGGCCGATGCGGAAAGCCTGCTGGCCTCCAATGCGGCAAGGGTCTCCTTCTTCATGCTGGTCCTGCTCTTCTCCTCCTTTTTCGTCGGGCTGTACAACCAGGAGGGGAACACCACCCGCAAGGAGGTATTCATCAGGGTGTTCATTTCCCTGGCGCTTTCGGTCTTCATCCTCTCCTCGTTCTACTATCTCATACCCTTCCTCCGGTTCGACAGGGGGGTGCTCGCCGCATCCCTTGCGCTCTCCGGCCTCCTCCTCTTCCTCTGGCATACGGGCCACAAGGCTTTCCTCTCCCTCACCGGGTTCGTGCGGAGGGTCATCATCCTCGGCACCGGCCCCCTGGCGAAACAGATCGGGGGGGTCCTGGCGACGACGAACCACCATTACGTGCTTGCCGGGTACGTCAACTGCCCCCGCGAGCCGCTGTTCGTGCCCCCCCACACGGTGGTGGGAGACGGGAAGGGACTCATCGAGACCGCGAAGAAGGAGAAGGCGCATAAAATCGTCATCTCCCTGTCGGAGAGGCGGGGCGTCTTCCCCCTGCGCGACGTGCTTGCCTGCAAGCTGAGCGGCATCGACGTGGTGGACGCACCCTCCTTCTATGAGCAGATAACCGGGAAGCTGCTGATCGAGAACATAACGCCCAGTTGGTTCATCTTTTCCGACGGGTTCAGGCTGACCGCCTTCAAGAGGACCTACAAAAGAGCGTTCGACATTCCCCTGTCCCTTCTCGGGCTCACCCTGGCGCTGCCGGTGATCCCGCTGGCCGCCCTGATCATCAAGATGGAGTCCCCTTCGTCACCAGTGCTTTTCCGACAGCTCAGGGTGGGGCAGGGGGAGAGGAACTTCGTCCTGTACAAGTTCAGGACCATGCGCCGTGACGCCGAGAGCAGGACGGGCGCGGTCTGGGCGAGAAAGGACGACCCGCGGGTGACGGCGGTGGGCAGGTTCATGCGGAAATACCGTCTCGACGAGCTGCCGCAGCTCTACAACGTGCTCAGGGGGGACATGTCCTTTGTGGGGCCGCGGCCCGAGAGGCCCGAGTTCGTGGAGAAGCTGAAGAGGGTGATCCCCTACTATTCGGAGAGGCATACGGTAAAGCCGGGCATTACCGGGTGGGCGCAGATCAAGTACCCCTACGGGGCGTCGGTGGAGGATGCCATTGAAAAGCTCCGCTACGATCTTTTTTACATCAAGAATATCTCTCTCTTCCTCGACCTCCTGATCATCCTGGAGACGGTAAAGGTGGTCCTGCTCAAACGGGGGGGGAGATAGAAGGAGGACGTATGAAAGCACTGGTGATTCTTTTGCTTCTGGGATTCCTGGCACCCGCCGCCGCCCTTGCGGGAGATTACGTGATCGGGGACGGCGACACTCTCTTCATCTCCGTCTGGGGAGTGAAGGACCTCTCCCTCTCGGTCAAGGTGAGGCCGGACGGGAAGATCACCATTCCCGCACTGGGCGAAGTCCCTGCGAGCGGCATGGCCCCCCAGGAGCTGCAGAAGGAGCTCACGGTCAGGCTGAAGGACCTCGTGCGGAACCCCGTGGTGACGGTGATCGTGGAGGGCATTACCAACAGCAAGGTCTATGTTTTCGGCGGGGGGGTGAAGCCCGGCGTCTACGAGCTCAACCGCAGAACTACCCTTCTGCAGCTGCTCTGCCAGATAGGGGAGGTGCCGCTCGCCGACCTGCACCGGGCATATGTGCTCAGGAGCGGTAAAAAGGTGAAGGAGGGCCTCCACCGGCTCTTTATCGAGGGCGATGTCTCCGAAGACATGGTGATCGAATCGAACGATGTCCTCTTCGTTCCCGAGCTGGATTCCCGGAACGTCTATGTCGCCGGTGCGGTCAACACCCCCAAGTTCATCGAATACAGGGACGGGATCACCATAATGGATGCGATCCTGGCAGCCGGGTGGTTCTCCAAATTCGCCAAGCAGAACGACGTTGTTCTCTTCACGCAGAAGGCTGGACAGAAGGTCACCCGCACGGTGAAGGTGAAGGACCTGCTCCAGGACGGCAAGCTGAGCGAGAACCTGAAGCTTCAGCCCGGGGACTATATCGTGGTCAAGGAAGGGATCTTTTAGGAGGGGGCATGGAACCGTCGGGAGTGGATCTCAAAAGGTATATGCAGCTCGTAGCGAAGCGGAAGTATGTGTTTGTCCTGTCCGCGCTTTCCCTCATCACCCTCGTGGTGCTGACCAGCTACTTTCTCCCCAGGGAGTATGAGGCGAAATGCACGGTCTTCATCGAACGGAACATGATCAATACGATCATCAAGGGCATTGCCGTCACCCCCTCCCTGGAGGAGAGGCTCAAGGTGCTGTCCTACACCATGAGCAGCAGGAACCTCCTCCTGAAGGTGGCGGACGACCTCGGCCTCCCGGTAAACAGGAAAGAACAGTCCGAGGTGGAAAGTGTCGTCTCCGGCTTCCAGAAGAACACGGACATCAAGATGAAGAGCGAAAACGGCCTCTTCATCGTCTCCTACCGGAATGCGGACCCCCATCTCGCCCGGGACTATGTCAACGCCCTGGTGCGGCGGTACATCGAGGAGAGCGTGTCGGAAAAGCGGGAAGAGACCTACGGAGCGAGCCGCTTCCTCACGGAGCAGATCAGGTTCTTCAAGGAAAAGCTCGACAGAGCGGATGAGGAGATCATCAAGTTCCGGAAGGAGAAGGGCATCTTCGTGGCGCTGGACGACAGCAGGGTGGTGGAGGAGATACGAACGGCGGGAGAAGGGCTGGAGGAGGTCAGGATCCAGAGGCGGGAGCTCGAGGCGAGGAAGGGGGCGATGCTCAAGCAGATGAAAGGCGAGAAGCCCTACACCGCCGCCGTCCTGGGGAAGGGGGCGGGCGATCCCGGAGAGCGGATCCTGGCGCTCCAGAGGAAGCTGACCGACCTGCTGCTGACCTATACGTCGAACTACCCGGAAGTGATCAGGGTGAAGGCGGAAATAGAGACCCTGAAGGGGCGGATGGAGAGCGGACTCGCCACGGCGGGAAGCGAGGCGGGCCCCGATGCCGAGGTGGCGATGCTGAACCCGGTGCTGCAGCAATTGAGAGAGGAGCTGACGAAAGCCGACCTGGAACTCGCGGCCCTTACCGCAAAGGACGAACAGATCCGGAGACTCATGGAATCGAAAAAGTCCTACCTGCGGAGCATGCCTGTCGAAAAGAAGACCCTCACCGACCTGGAGATGGCGCGGGCCACCACGAAGAACATCTATGAGGAGCTCGTCGCCCGCCTCGGCCAGTCGGAGGTGTCGAAGCAGATGGAGGTGCACGACAAGGCCTCCACCTTCCGGGTCGTGGACCCCGCGGTGCTGCCGATAAAGCCGGTGAGCCCCGACCGGGTGAAGATCATGCTGTTCGGCATTCTTGCGGGGCTTGCAGGGGGCTTCGGCCTTGTCGTCCTGCTCGACTCCATGGACAGGTCGGTGAAAACGGTGGACTCCCTCAAACCCTTCGGGGTCCCGGTTATCGCCGTCATCCCGAGCATACAGAACCCCGAGGAGATCGCGGAGCGACGGAAGAAGGATATGCGGCTGTACAAGTTGGCGGGGGCGTATATGGCGGGCATCCTCGTGGTGTTCACCATGGAGCTGCTGGGAATATCCTACGTGGATGACTTCTTCAGCGCCGTCGTCAGTCTGCCGGGGCACCTGAAGGGCATCTTCTAGGAGAAGGGGGCGGTGGAGGATATGCCCCGGGAGGCTGCGGAAGAGACCCCGCGGTGGCATTCCGGGTGCGCGGGCCCCTCCGGGCGTGTCTTTTCAATGCACCACCACAACAGGAGAAAAAGAGAATGAGCAGAATTGAGAAGGCCCTCGAGAAAGCGGTACAACTCCGGGACAGCAGGGCGGAGGGCGACAGGAACCCGGTGTTCACCACGGAACGCGTCCGGGAGCGCATCAGGGAGAGCGTGTTCGATGCGGAGGAAGCCCTTACTGTCGACAACCCCTCCATCATTACCCTGAAGGACCCCGGCTCTCCCGCTTCCGAAGAGTACCGGAAGCTGAAATCCATGATCGTGCAGATCACCCACCAGGGGGACTTCTCCAATACCCTGATGGTCACCAGTTCCCTGAGCTGGGAAGGCAAGACCCTTACCGCCATGAACCTTGCCGTTACCCTTGCGCAGGAGTACGACTATACGGTCCTCCTGGTGGATGCGGACCTCAGGAGGCCCTCCCTGCACGGGTACTTCAATATCAAGCCGGAGTTCGGCCTCGCCGATTGCCTCACCGACGAGATCGACCTGGGGGATGCGCTCATCAAAACGGGCATCGGCAAGCTCTCGTTCCTGCCCGCCGGCAAAAAGGTGAGCAACCCGGTGGAGCTCCTCTCCTCCCAGAGGATGAAAGAGCTGATCGCCGAGATGAAGGCGCGGTATCCCGACAGGTACATTATCATCGACACTCCCCCTCTCCTCCCCTTTGCCGAAACCCATGCCATAAGCTGCATGGTGGACGGAGTGCTCTTCGTGGTGAAGGA
>JADLDZ010000165.1 GCA_020846375.1 Nitrospirales bacterium
GTGCAGGAGAAGGAGATCCCCCTGTGGCTCACTGCACGTGCAGGGAAGAAGGGGATTACCCTGACCGACGAGGCGGTGGAATACCTGATCACCGTTGCCGGGACCGATCTCGGAATGCTCTCCGCGGAGATAGAGAAACTCTCGTACTGGAATGCCTCCGGCAGTATCGGGGTGGAGGAGTTGAGGGGGACCGTGTATGCGGGTGCGGAGTACAGCGCTTTCGATCTGACGGACGCCCTCGCCAAGGGTGATGCGAAGGAAGTGTTCAGGATCGTTCAGGGACTGCTTGCGAGCCAGGAGCCGCAGATGGTCCTGGGTGCACTGAATTATCATATTTCCCGGCAGATTTCCCGACAGCTCTCCGGGCGACCGGTCCCGCACAACTCCTCAGGAGAAGATTCTACCGTGGCCGGCGAGGTTTTCAGGCTGTTGCACGAGGCGGATGCCGCCGTGAAGACCTCCCATAAGTTCGTCCTGGAAGATCTCCTGGTGAAGCTGCTCCGGCGCAAGGGGAAAAGCAGGGCCGTTTAGAACTCCTTTCACTTCCCCCTCTCCCGTCCTTCGGCCGCCCTCTCCCTCGAGGGGATAGGGTGAGGGGGAAAAAGAGGGTTTCGAAATAGCTTCTAACTCTTCGCTTCCCCGGTGAAGACGCTGTTTACCTTTTTTGTCAGCCTCGATATCTTCCGCGCGGCGGTGTTCCGGTGAATCACTCCCTTGGTGGCCGCCTTATCGAGCATGCTGATCGTCTTCTTCAGTTGTGCGTCGGCCTCTTCCTTGCTCTTCGAGGCCGCTGCCGCTTCCACACTCTTTGCATGGGTCCGCAGAGCGGTCTTCACCGACTGATTGCGTTCTCTTCTCTTCTCATCCTGGCGTACCTTTTTCAAGGCGGAAAGGTTCTTTTTCGGCGCTGCTTTTGCTGGCACGGATCATCCTCCTTCGGGTATCGAACTGCCATTTCATAAGAAATCAGGCGCTTCGTGCTGAAGCATTCACGGGGTAAGAATAAAAATAGCATACATTCAACCGGAAAATCAATATTTATGCTACAATTCAGGGATATGAAGAAGTACAGACCCATCGAAGTGAAAGAGCTCAGGACGTATTCCATCCGGGACCGGCTCAGCAAGGTGTCAGTGGAAAAGACCGCCCGCCCTCATGGAAAGGGGGGCTCCTTCGGGGATTTTATCGCCTCCCTCCCCGACTTTCTCGCTGCGCACGATATGAAAGCCGTGGTACGGGCGGTGGTGGAGGCGCATCGGAACGGGAGACCCGTCATCCTCGGGATGGGAGCCCATTCCATCAAGGTAGGCCTCTCCCCGCTCATTATCGACCTGATGCGGCGGGGGGTGATCACCGCCCTGGCCGCCAACGGTGCCTGCATCATCCACGATTTCGAGATTGCCTACGCGGGGCAGACTTCCGAGGACGTGGCCCGCGAGCTCTGCACCGGCACCTTCGGCATGGCGCAGGAGACGGGAAGGATGGTCAATCAGGCAGTCACTGCTGGGGTAAGACAGGGGTACGGCATGGGGCACTCCATGGGAATGTTCATCGACTCTTCCGATTTCCCGTACCGGGACAAGAGCCTCTTCCGGGAGGCGTACCGGCTCGGCATTCCCGCCACGGTGCATGTCGCCGTCGGCGCGGATATCATCCATATGCATCCCGAGGCCGACGGCGGCGCCATCGGGGAGGGGAGCCTCCGGGACTTCCGGCTCTTCACCGCTGTGGTGGCTGATCTCGAGGGCGGCGTCTATATCAACCTCGGCTCTGCCGTTGTCCTCCCCGAGGTCTTCCTGAAAGCGCTTACCGTGGCGCGGAACCTGGGCCATACCGTGGAGGAGTTCACCACAGTGAACATGGACTTTTTCCAGCACTACCGTCCCCGTGAGAATGTGCTGCGGAGGCCGACCCTGCAGAAGGGGAGGTGCTTCGCCCTCACCGGGCACCATGAAATCATGTTCCCCCTTCTGGCGGGAATGATCGTCGAGGAATTATGAATGTAATCGTTGATGAAGAGAAATGTATCGGCTGCGGGAGGTGCGAGGAGATCTGCCCTGCCGTATTCCACCTGAACGAGGCCACCGGGAAGTCCGAGGTGATCGACGCGGAGGCGTGCGAGTTCGTGGGGTGTTGCGAGGCGGCTGAGGAGAATTGCCCTGTCGATGCCATCACCCTGGAAGAATGACCTCCGGGGAGTTTGCAAAGGCCTGGCCTGTCCTGAAGCGGCAGGTGAAGAGCCTGGACGTCCCCTGGCTCGATGCCCTTGCCGCATCCGAAAGGGACCCCTTCAAGATACTGATCTCGTGCATCCTGAGCCTGCGGACGCAGGACAAGACTACTGAAGAGGCGTCCGGGAGGCTCTTTGCCCTTGCTTCCACTCCCGATGCAGTAGGGGCGCTCTCCGAAGAAGTGATCGAAAAAGCCATTTATCCGGTAGGCTTTTATCGGGTGAAGACCCGCACGATCAAAAAGATCTGCTCCGTACTCCTCGAAAGATACGGGTCGAAGGTTCCCGATACCATCGAAGAACTGCTCACCCTGGAGGGGGTGGGGAGGAAGACGGCGAACCTTGTGGTGACCCTCGGCTATAACAGGCCGGGCATCTGCGTGGATACCCATGTGCACCGGATCACGAACCGGTGGAGGCTCGTCAGCACCGCCAATCCCACCGAGACCGAATTCGCCCTGCGGAAGGTCCTGCCGCAGAAATACTGGATCGAGTTGAACGGCATCTTGGTGGCGTTCGGGCAGAGGATCTGCAAACCCCTTTCCCCACTGTGCTCCCGCTGTGCGATACAACGGTTTTGTCCGAGGGTGCAGGTAGCGCGGAGCCGGTAGACGGGACGGCCTTCCCGGCGTGTCAACGGGTGAGGTGTGCGGTGTATCCCTATGCTCCCGGCTGCCTCGTATACTGCCTGCACAGCATGATGATCTGCCAATACTGTCCCTGCGCTTCGGACAGCTCCTCGTCGGTCAGGTTTGCTCCGCACAGCAGCTCCGCTCCCACCTCTTCCAGGACGGTCCTTCCGGCATTGTTCCGTATCTCGACGTTGGCATCATGTTCCAGCAGGAGCTTCACGATATCCATATATCCGTTGCAGGCTGCGTAGGTCAGCGCCGTGTCGCCGAAAGCGTCCTGCCTGTTGACGCCGGCCCCCTTTTCGAGCAGCAGTCCGACAATGTCGGTATGCCCGTGGCGGCACGCGCGCATCAGGGCAGTCCTGCCCCTGCCGTTCTCCTCCTGCGTGTCGGCGTCGATACCCTGCGCGAGCATATCGTGCATCAAAGTGTGGTCGCCTTTACCGGCTGCCTTTAGAAATTCTGCGCTTTCCATTGTTTCCCTCCCTTCAGGTGTTGCTCTGGAAAATATATCCATATTGCGGCCCTTTTGGCTACTGCAGGGAAAGACCGGACCTCCTTGACGATGCCGACACAGACGCTATTCCGGCACAGCCTTGTTTGCGGAGCGGGGCAAACGTCAGAAAAGTGGGTGGTCAGTCCTTAAGAAAAGGAGAAGTTTATAAAGGAGCCTGTAAGATATTTTGTGTAAATAGCCTTCCGGGGTAAGATAAAGGACCACCCCGAGAAGGAGAGGATAATGAAGATACGACCAGAACTGATTGACGAACTCGTAAAAGACTACCAGAGCCCTGAAGACATTCTGGGGGAAGGGGGACTGCTCAAGCAGCTGACCAAAGCGGTACTGGAGCGGTGTTTGCAGGGGGAACTGACGCACCCTCTTGGCTCAGGGAAACATGATCCTATCGGCAAGAACAGCAGTAACAGCCGCAACGGCAGCTATGAAAAGAAGGTAATCGGGGAGCAGGGGGAGATGTTAGTGAAAGTCCCTCGTGACCGAAAGGGGAGCTTTGAGCCGGTGATACTGGCCAAAGGGCAGAGCCGGTTCAGCGGGTTTGACGACACGATCATTTCCCTCTACGCCCGGGGGCTTACCACACGGGATATACAGAGCCATCTGCAGGAGATGTATGGGGTTGAGGTATCTGCCGACTCTTATATCGACGGTGACCGACGAGGTGGAAGAGGAAGTCAAAGCCTGGCAGAGCAGGCCCTTGGAAGGTGTGTATCCGATCGTCTACCTGGATGCCATCCAGGTGAAGGTCAGGAGCAACAATCGGGTAATCAACAAGGCCATCTACCTGGCCATAGGGATTACCCTGGAGGGGGTCAAGGAGGTCCTGGGGATGTGGTCTGCGGACACGGAAGGGGGCAAAGTTCTGGCTGCAGATCTTAACTGAGCTGAAGAACCGCGGGGTGCACGATATGTTCATCTTGAAGTATGTGTCCTGGAAGCAGAGGAAGGAAGTGGCCTCGGACCTGAAGGCCATCTACCGTGCGGCAACGGTCGAGCAGGCTGCCCTGCATCTTGAGGCGTTTGGCCGGAAATGGGATGAGCGGTATCCTGCGATCAGTGGTTCGTGGCGGAATAACGGGGAGAGGATCGTGCCGCTCTTTGGGTATCCGCCTGACATACGGCAAGGTAATCTATATGACCAATGCGATAGAGTCGTTGAATATGTCCTTGCGGAAGGTGACGAAGAACCGGGGCTCCTTCCCCAGTGATGAGGCGGCCTTCAAGCTGCTGTACCTGGCACTGAGGAATAGTGCCAGGAAATGGACGATGCCGATAAAGAACTGGAGGGATGCCCTGAATCAGTTTGCGATTCTCTTTGGAGGAAGAATGCCCTTGGCATGACTATCACGAAAAGGCGTTTACACAAAATCCTTGACACGCCCCAGGCTTAAGGAAACCCCTTGGAAGTCCCTTATTGCAGCTCATAAAAAGCTGAATATCATCCCTTCGTTTAATTGTAGCGGACCTCAAAGTCAACATGTACTTGATTTGGTATTTCATGCCTCCACCTCCTCAGTTCCAGTTAATACGATCTATTCCGCTCGACCTCGGAAGTTTAATTGCATTAAGGAGGCATCTTCCCTAGTTGATTATAGAATTGGCTTAGATGAACTGCTTATTGTTTTAATGCCACCATTTCATGAAAAACAAATTTTGGGAATAATTGACAACGAAAATCTATGTAAGCGTTTTGAAGGAGGCATAGCTTGTACAAAAAAATGGTATACTTTAGGGCGCGAAGTTACCAGACACTTCTCTGTTTTTAACCCTAATATTCCCAAGTGTGAAATGGATAATCCTATCAACTTTTCTCAGGGAGGAAGTAGTAAAAACTACACAACATTGGGATGGTCCGAACAGGGCGAGTGGGGAACTTGGACTGATGGTCATGCTGCTGGCCTTATCTGCAATCTGGAAAAGCGGAAAGGATTGGATATAAAGCTGAGTGCTCTTGTCCATGCTTTCGCGCCGGACAACAACCCTCCACAGACTGTAGACGTCATAGTGAATTCACATAAAGTGAGCACGTGGAACCTCGATCATCAAAATACCCGGGAGGTTTCCGCTATCATCCATAATGCGAATGTACCGGATCAAATGCTCATGAATGTTATTTTTAGAATTGCGCACCCATCTTCACCGTCAAAACATCGTATTTCTGGAGATAATCGGAATTTAGGCATAGAAGTAAAATGGATAAAATTTGAAGAGGTTAGAGACTCCAGTAAAAATGAGAAAGACGCAAACGAAATGGACTCCTCGTGAATATTAGTCAATCTTTCATGTTGAGATCGAAGCCACTAATGGGAGCCGCTGCCCCTGGCTGAGGGGGCCGATGTCCTGAAAAGGCTCCACG
The DNA here is from genome assembly GCA_020846375.1 of Nitrospirales bacterium. GTDB lineage: Bacteria > Nitrospirota > Thermodesulfovibrionia > Thermodesulfovibrionales > Dissulfurispiraceae > Nitrobium. Next base: position 5,736 of record JADLDZ010000165.1, read on the forward strand.
CTCTTGTGGCATAAGGGGGAAGAAACGGGTCTGTCGAACGCGCAGGGACAGGCACAGAGACCAATAAAGGCTGGAGCCTGCTCTCCTTCATTGGTGAACAGAAGCTGTAAC
>JADLDZ010000166.1 GCA_020846375.1 Nitrospirales bacterium
CGGGGGAGGGTCAGCAGATCCCCTTTGCGCAACCGGTAGATATCCTCGAAGTGTTTCAGGATGCCGTGCGTGTAAAGAAGCTCCACGTTCTTCTCCCCGAGCCCCTCGATATCCATGCCGCCCCGCGCGGCGAAATGGATGATCCGCTCCGTGATCTGTGCAGGACAATCCAGGGCAACGCATCTGACCGCCACCTCGCCCTCCTCCCGCACCACCCGGGAGCCGCAGGCGGGACAGTGTTCAGGAATGGGCGCAGGCATCTCCCTCCCGGTCCTCTTTTCCGTAATGACCATCACGACATGGGGAATGACGTCTCCGGCCCTTTCCACCACCACGGTATCCCCCACGCGGATGTCCTTGCGCGCAATCTCGTCCCAGTTATGCAGGGTGGAGCGGGTAACGGTAACCCCCCCGATCCTCACCGGCTCAAAAACGGCATACGGGGTGATGACGCCTGTTCTCCCGACGCTCCCTCCGATCTCTCGTATTGTCGTAGTACCCTGATGTGCCTGAAATTTATAGGCGATCGCCCACCGGGGCTCCCGTGTCTTCACTCCCAGCTTCCTTTGAAGCGCACAGTCGTTCACCTTGATCACCACGCCGTCGGTTTCAAAGGGAAAGGCTTCGCGTTTTTCCTCAAGCTCCCGTATCACCTCGATGCCCTCACCGACCCCCCGCACCCGCCTGACTACGGCAGGGACGGGAAACCGTGCAGCCTCAAGCCACCTGATAAGCCCCCATTGGCTTTCGAAGGAGACCTCCTCCGCCGCTCCCACTCCATAACAGACGATATACAGCTTCCTCGACGCAGTGATGGAGGAGTCGAGCTGGCGCACCGATCCGGCGGCAGCGTTCCGCGGGTTGGCGAAGGGGGGCTCTCCCTTCCTCTCCCTCTCCCTGTTCAGCGCCTCGAACTCCCGGATATGCATGTACACTTCCCCCCGGATATCGATCCTCTCCGGCACAACGCCCTCCTCTATCCGCAGGGGGACCGCAATAATGGTCCGTATGTTCGTCGTGATATCCTCCCCCACATATCCATCCCCCCGGGTGGAGGCGTGGGAAAGCAGCCCGCCGCGGTACGAGAGCTCGACGGCGAGACCGTCATACTTGGGTTCGAGCGTATACTCCAGATCCTCGCAGGTACCGAGGAGCCGTTTCACGCGCCTGTCGAACTCGAAGAGCTCCCCTGTGGAGAAAGCATTTTCGAGGGACAGCATGGGTTCGGAATGCCGCACCCTCTCGAATCTCTCAAGCGGAGGAGCTCCCACCCGCTGGGTGGGAGAATCGGGGAGAACACACCGGTACTTCTCTTCAAGCTCCTTCAGGTGACGATACAGTGCGTCGTATCCTGAATCGGAGATGACCGGTGCGTCCAGGACATAATAGCGATAGCTGTGGTAGTTGAGATCGCTGACAAGCTTTTCCATTTCCTGCCTGATCCCGTCAGGCACCGTATCCGCCTCACCCTGTTGCATTCTGCTCCACTCTGTTTTATTCTGTCGTTTCTGCCTTAACTCTGTCTTACCGCTGTCTTCTTCCGCCTCTCCTCTTTATGAGGGGCACCGTACACAGGACGACGACAAGACCGGCGGCCCAGGGATATTTCACTCCGTACACCACCGGCGTCAAGGCAATGCGCACTGCCGTCCTGGTTGTCTCATGCCTCGTGATATAGTTCGCAAGGGGAGGAGACAGGCGGTAATAGGCGTTTACCAATGCCCGGCCCGGGGCGGTGGTCATGAGACAGGCATCCCTGAACTTCCTCAGCTCCTGCACTTCGGGAGCGAGAGCGCTTCCATACGCGGCGGTAGCGATAAAACACCCGCCGCCCCCTCCCCCCCCGGAAGAGGAGCTTTCCGACGTGGACCCGCCATCTTTCGATGCGGTAAAGGAGTAGGCCAGACCGTCCTGGGTGGAGGAAATATTCATGACAATGGCCACCACCTTGGAATAGGTAGTGCCGAATCCCGCGACCTGGGTCGAGACGGAAGAACCGGTCAGGGCGACGTCCTGTTCGTCGTATCCACCCGTACCCTTTACCAGAATAAGCCGCACGGCGTTGTTTCCCGTGTTCATATTCGAGAAGGTCAGGGTGAGGACGGATGAGGAGCCGTCGGGCTTGAGGGCATAGAAATCCGACGACAGGTGGCTCAGGAATCCACTCACCGTCTGCGGATAGGAAGTATACGTCGCGCTGTGGTGTATCAGGGGATAATAATTCCCGTCGGGGTAATCCCTCCGGTAATTCGCCGACTCGAAGGCGCTATAGGCGGCGCCGAGACTGGTCCCCCGCGCCCCGAGCTCGTCGGTAACGGACGCGAGGGCGCCGACGCCTCCTCCCATCCTCGACCAGATGGAGCGCACCACATCGCTTCCGTAGACTTTGGAAAGGTACTTCACCCAGATGGCGGTGCCGTACTCATGATCGGAAAGGGAGGAGTCCAGCGGATAGTCAGGAGCATCGAACCACCCCCCGGGTCTGCCGGTCGTCCCCGCAGGGGTTGTCCCGTCCAGGTCGTAATAGGTCTCCCCGCTGTCCCACTCGCCGTTATCATTTGTGTCGTCGTACTTCCTCCCCAGCAGGTTGAGGTAGTCGTTCACCGAGGGGTAGACCTCGTCCTCCATCCAGGTGGAGGAGGCCTCCATCCACCACGCGTCCGCAAGACTGTAGGAATACTGAAACTGCACCGCATGGAAAAATTCGTGGGCAGCGGTCACCTTCAGCGCACCGAACCGGGGGTCGGAATCGAGGTTGGAGGGGAATCCCGAAAAGTCGTTCTCAATAGCGATATAAGTGTCGGCTGGAGTGCTGTCAAAAGTCGTATACCCGTAAACAGCGCTCAGGTTCAGCACATAGACGTCGAACCTGCCGTCTCCCCCCGCGGCCCCGTCGGAGGCGGGAGCAGTATAGCCTCTGTTGGTGACGACCTCTGTCCAGGACGCATCGAGGTACGAGCCGAGTCCGGTAATGAAGGAGGGTACAGTGCCCTGCACCCCGTCGGAGTCATACGCCGCGTCACCGTTCGTATTGTCTTCCGTGTAATGTATCTTGAAATGCCCTCCCGGACTGTCGTAGGTCCAGACCGCAATGCCGCTGCCGTAGTAGTCCCCGTCGCTGGCATCGGTGGGGCGATACAGGATGAATTCGTTGTCTTTGGAAAGAAGGTGACGGTTCTCCTTCGCTTCGAGGAGCACCGGTGTCGCCGATTTCACCGGCGTAGCGGACTGATACCCCTTCGGGAGCTTCTTTTTGTTGAAGATTGCATAGAGCTTGTAGTTCAGAGCAGTGCGGTAATCAATCTCCCCGCTTTCGTATGCCCTCTGCAGGAGATGAATGCTGTCCTCCTTTCTCTGCACCGTATCCCCGTGGACGATGACGGAAAGGGAAAAGACGAAGAAAAGGGCTGCAAGAATTTTTTTCATGTTTTTTTATACCGCTCCTTTTCAAAAATGAGATCATCCGGACTCCGCCGTATCGAGCAGAAGGAGCAAAGCCAGCAACGCGGCCTCCTCCCTGTTTTCCTCCCTGTTGCCAGTAAGCACCATCCTCTTTGAAGAAACGGCTTCCCTCCCGCTGACCGCACAATACACGAGCCCCCTCTCCTTCCCTTCGAGAGTGCCGGGACCGAGGTTTCCCGTGGTGGCGACAGCGTAATCGGTCTGCAGCAGGCGCCTCGCCTCCTCCGCCATCGCCCGCGCCGCCTCTTCGCTCACCGCTCCATGACTCTCGATCAGAGACGGGGAGATGCCGAGCAGCCGTATTTTGGCATTATTGGAGTAGGTTACCAGGCCTCCCCTGAAATAGACGCTTGCTCCGGGCAGCAGGGTCAGATAGTGGCTGACAAGCCCCCCGGTGCACGATTCGGCGGAAGAAAGGGTAAGCCCCCTCCCCGAAAAAAGGGCATGCACCCTGCCGATGACAGCGTTCCTGTCCACCGTTTCTCTCACGCCCGGCTCCTCTCCGGCCCCCGATTTCTTACCCTATATTATATGCTATTCCCGGAACAAAGTCAGAGGGCAGGATGCCGCTGCCGTACGGCGGCACGAATCGTCATATACCCTGAAAAAAGTATCATGCATCCGCCGGCGACGACACGGTGCTGTATCGACTCACCGAAAAAGACAAACCCCAGGAGAATGGCGCAGACAGGCTCGATATAACCGAGAATGGCGGCCTGGTTGGCGCTCACCCGCTGCATCCCCTTGAAATAGAGCAGGGGGGCGATGGTGGAATGGGCGATGCCCATTACCGCCAGCGCCCACAATCCCGGGGAAAAGAGCCCCTTCACCTCTACCCAGGGGAGCAGCAGAAGGGCGATGATGCTGTTCTGGAAGAATGTCATCACGAGAGGGGTGAAGCGCGGCGCCAGGCGCCTGAGAGTGATAATGAGCAGCGCATAGAAAAAACCCGAAAGGATTCCCGAGAGGATTCCGGCGGTATCCCTGTCCCCTGCGCGCAGCAGTTCCCAGAAGCGGGCGGGAGACACGCCCAGCATGATCCAGAGTCCGGCGGTGGCCAGCGCAACGGAGAGGGCTACCCGTACCGCCACCTTTTCCTTCAGAAAGAAAAGAGCCAGAAAGGCCACCATGACGGGGGCGGTATAGTGGGTCAGGACCGCGTTGGCGATGGAGGTATTCTGGTATGCATAAAAAAAGGAGAACGTATTGGCGAGGCTGAGGGGGCCGAGGAGGAGCAGGGGGAGAAGGCCCTTCCCTGCCGGTATCTCTTCCCTGTGCCGCTTACGGAAGAGGAAAAAGGCCATGAGCGCAAGGGAGATCACATTGGGGAAGAAAATCAGGTGGGGAACGGACGTTCCGGCAAACCGGATGAAGACCCCGAGCGCGCTCCAGAGGACGATGGCGGTGAGGATGTACACATAGGACATCGGGTATTATTGCCTATTTAAAAAATTTTTTTCTCTCCGTATAATACTGAATCCGCGGAAAGAACCGGTAAGCCAGGAGGGAGAAGATGCCGACGCAGCTCAGGGAACTCGGTGACGCCGGGATATCCATCGAAGTGAACCAGCTCATTGTAGGGGCCAGTATCCCTTTTGACATCTACGTAAGGGAGAAGGGCATTCTCATCCCCCTGTTATCGAGCGGCATGATCCTGAGTCCTGATGCCAGGAACGAGTTGCAGAGGAAGGGAATCCCGGAGGTCTACGCCAAGGCGGAAGACAGCGCCGCGGTGGCGGAGTACCTCGCCCGGGCAAGAGCCCACAGGGAGAAAACCTCCGCTGATCCCTACGAGCTTTTCAGAAACTACTCCTTCGCCAAAGAGCAGCATCATCAGATCGACAGGGTGCTTCTGGCGCCCGGGAAGGAGATCCCTTTCAGCCTCCTTGCGCTGGACCGCTTCACCATCACCCCCCTCGCCGAGGCCGGGGAAGTAATTCCGGCTGTCGTCACAGCGGAAATGCTGGACGCCCCCGGTGATCTCATCATACGGAAAGCGGATATCCCCCGCTACTACGAATACATCAACAGCCTGCTCGCCCGTGAGGAAGCGGCGGGTGCCGCAGACGCTTCGGTAAAAGCGGTTGCGGTAAAGGAAAATTCGAAAATCATCCTGCGGGACCTCCTCGACGACCCGAGAAGCGGAGAAAAGATCAAGGCATCCGGGGAGATGGTGCAGAAGA
>JADLDZ010000167.1 GCA_020846375.1 Nitrospirales bacterium
ATACGGGAGCTGTGGAAGCTGATCTCGGAGGGGCCCGCCTTCCCGGGAGACACCCAGTGCAGTGCGGAATGGTGGGTCATGGGGAGGCGGGTGGCGGGAGGGCTGGATGCCTCACAGCAGGACATCCTCTTCAGGAGGGCCGCCCCCTGTCTCCTCCCTTCACGGAAGAAGGCCGGAACCCCAAAGCAGCCGGATGCCCTCGTTTCCGAGATGTGGATGCTCGCTGCGAGCCTCGAGAACCTGCCCTCCTCCGTGAAGGTGGAACTAGGCAATGAGCTGATGCGGAACCCGAAGCGGTGGAAGGGCAGAGCCCTGGGGCACTACTTCTGGGCGCTCTCCCGTATCGGGGCGCGGGTGCCCTTTCACGGCACCATCGACAGGGTAGCCCCAAAAGAGATAGTGGCGACCTGGATCGCAGCGCTCCTGGACGTACCGTGGCCGAATCCGGGGGATGCCGTCCATGCCCTCACACAGATGGCCCGGAGAACAGGAGACAGGAGCAGGGATATCGACGAGGACCTCCGCACCCGGATCATCGAAAAGATCTCCGCCTATCCCTGGGCAAAGCGCTCCGTCAGGCAGATGCAGCAGGCAGTGCCCCTCGAATGGGAGGACGAGAAGAACATTTTCGGAGAATCTCTTCCCGAAGGGCTCTCTCTGGCACCAACAGAAAATGCCAGATAGCGCTGCTGCAGCGTTACCCTTTCATCCGGCGCGATTGAGCCGGGACGCTTCGCACAAGGCTGCACTCCGCACAGTGCGTTCCGGTGCAGGCCTTCGTGATTCCCTGGTGGCACAGGGCGAAATCGTACTTCAGGGGGTCCTCCGGATCGAATTTCTTCAATGCGTCGGTTATCTCCACCGCCATCTTCCAATCCTGTGCTGCTCTCTTTGTAAACCCGAGACACTTTGCGATACGGGCGATATGGGTATCGAGGGGGATGACGAGCTTGCCCTTGGGCACTCCCCTCCAAAGGCCGAAATCGATGTCCCTGTCCCGAACCATCCAGCGCAGGAAGAGGTTCATCCTCTTGCAGGCGCTGCCCCCTGCCGGTGAGGGGAAGAACTGGAGGAAACCGTACGGCCTCTTGTCCTCCCCGTAAACCGCCGACGTATCGACCGACAGCAGCTCTTCGACCAGCCCGGCCAGGCCGCCACCGACAGTGGGGTCGCCGTCCGAATAGTGTTTCATGAAGATCGTTTCGAGGCTCCCTTTGCGGGAAAGAACCCGGTGCAGGACATGGAGAAGGGCAAGGATGTCCTCGTTCCTGTTGAAGCGGTACTGCACCCCCGCAAACAGGTCCCTCTCTTTCTTCGCATTGAAGCGCAGCAGGAACTCGCGGGGGCTCCTTTCCCTTCCGCTCATCCGGTCGAAAATACTTTCGAGCACCGGTTTGAAAAGGTTCACCTTGCCGTAGGCGAGGCAGCAGGAGAGAAAGCCCGTCACTTCGATATCGGCGGGGTCCGCATACCGGTGGGGGAGCTCGATAGGGTCAAACAGCATTCGGGCCGGGAAATCGTATTCGGCGTACAGTCTGTCGAGAACGGATTTCAGTTTCTTCATCGGCGGCCCCGGTTCAGATGCCGAGGATAATCTCCTTTTCCTCCCTGTCCACCCGGTCGATCCTGACCTTTATCGTCTTTCCGATGGTAAACTTCTTCTTCCTGTTGGTACCGGACAGGCTCATCTCCTTTTCGTTGTACTGGTAAAAGTCGTCGGTCATGTACGATACATGGAGCACCCCCTCCACATAGTACTCCTTGAGACGCACCCGCATCCCGTACGACATGACGGCAACCACCTTTCCCTCGAACTCCTCTCCCACCTTGTCCTTCATGAACCAGACGCGCATGGCGTTCAGCACCGCCCTTTCCGCATCGTCCGCCTGCCGCTCCATTTTCGAGGCATGGAAGGCGATATCGGGCAGCACCTCTTCCAATTCCCTCATCCTCCTGTCACTGAGCTCCTTGCGCGTCAGGACCTCCCGCAGGATGCGATGGACGACGAGGTCCGGATATCTCCTTATGGGGGAGGTGAAATGAGTGTACGACTCCGATGCGAGACCGAAGTGGCCCACGTTATCAGGGGAATAGCGGGCCTGCTTGAGACTCCGGAGGATCATGTGGTTGATGATGTCCTCCGCTTCCGAACCGCTGATCTGCCGAAGCAGGCCGGGAAAATCTTTCGGCTTCAGAGGCTTGCCGTTTTTCATTATCCCCAGGGCGTTGATGACCCGCGTCATGTTTTCCAGTTTCAGGGGGTCCGGCTCCTCATGCACCCGGTACAGGCTGGGCACTTCCCTTTCTTCCAGAAACTCCGCTACCGCTTCGTTGGCGGCGATCATGAATTCTTCGATGATCATATGGGCGAAATTCCTCTCCGCTTTGAGAATGGCTTCGGGATTCCCCTGGATATCCAGCAGCACCTCCGGCTCCGGCAGATCGAAGTCGAGGCTCCCCCTCTTGAGACGGACCGCCTTCAGGAGGTTGCAGAGCTCTCCCATCGTCCCGAAGAAATCGAGGAGATACGCGTAGGTCCGCCTCTCCTCCGGATCCGTGTCCACGAGTATCTTCCGAACGGAGGTATAGGTCATCCGCTCGTCGCTCCTGATCAGGCTCGGGTAGAAGCGCGCCTCCTGCCTGCGGCCCTGCCGGTCGAAATCCATCTCCGCCGTGAAGGCGAGCCTCTCCACCTTCGGCCTCAGGCTGCAGAGGTCCTCGGAAAGCTCCCTGGGCAGCATCGGAATGACCCTGTCGGAGAAATAGACGCTGGTGGCCCTCCTCCGCGCTTCGAGGTCGAGGGGCGAGTCCCACCGCACATAGTAGCCGACATCGGCGATATGCACCCACAGCCGGTATCC
>JADLDZ010000168.1 GCA_020846375.1 Nitrospirales bacterium
CTTCACATACACTTTCACCCATGGGTTTCCGAGATCGCCCAGGGTATACACCGGCATGCCCTGTACCACCGTCTCCCCTGTCTCGCTGTTCTTTTGAAGGACAACCCCCGGCACCGGAGCATACAGGGCCGTGTCGTGCACCTTCTGCTCGGCTGCCCGTAAAGCCGCCTTTGCCTGCTGTACCCTACTCTCTGCAGCGAGGATTTCCTCCTTGCGCGGCCCCTCTTTCACGAGGCTGAGCGTCTCGATGGCGCTCCGATGTTGCGAAAGGGCCACCTCGTATGCCTTCCGGGAAGCGTCCCTCTGCTGGGCGGAGACGGCCCCGTTCGCGTACAGCATCTCGTCTCTCTCATAGTCTCTCTTCGCCTTTTCCAGCTCCGCCTCCGCATGCCGCACGCCTGCCCCTGCCTGCCCAAGCTCCTGCGGGCGCGATCCTTTTTTCTTCTCCTCCAGGCGAACCGCCATCTCGGCAAGGTACGCCCTGCTCTGCGCCACCTGACTCTCGAGTCCGGCGCCATCGAGCGCAGCGAGCCGGACTCCCGCCTTCACCTGCTGTCCCTCATCAAAGTGCAGAGCGACAATTCTGCCCGGCATCGTGAAGCCCATCTCCACTTCAGTAACTTCCACGTTCCCCGACAGGACGATCACTCCCTCTTCCCGGTGATCCCGCGCATGCCTGATAACGAGGGCTGTCGCAACGAGAAAGACGATGATCGCCCCTGCGACGGCTGCCTTTTTCATTCCTCCTCCTCCCTGTACCTGTCCTCTCCCACCGCCTTCCGCAGGAAGGCTCCTGCCGTTTGCATATCGTACAGCGCCTGGTAATAGTCGCTTTCCGCACGGAGCAGGGCTGCCTGCGCATCGATTACGTCGGCGCCGGTCCCCTTGCCCGACTCATATCTCAGGCCCTCGATGCGGAGCGTTTCCCCTGCGGAGTCGATGACCGTCCGTGCAACTCCCACCCTTTCCTGCGCATCGGCCAGAGCGAGGTGGGCGTCCGTCACTTCCCGGATGATCGCCAGCCGCAGAGAGCGCTCCTCCTCTTTCTGCTTTTCCCTTTCCACCCGCTCCCGGCCTGCTTCCGCCCTGATCAGGCCCCCGTCGAAGAGGGGAAGGGAGAGCCGCACCCCGAAATTCCAATTCTCCCTGAACGAAAACCCATCTCCTGAGCGCTCCGAAAATTCCCCGATTGCGTACACATGGGGGAGTTTTTTCCCCTCCACGAATTTCACCTTTTCCTCCGCCCTCTCCTGCTTTTTTAAAAGAGCCCGGTAATCGGGTCTGAGGGAGAGCGCTTTTTCAACCGACGCCTCCCGGTCGGAATCGATGGAGGGCGCCTCCTCATCAGGGATGACGGTAATCCTCTCTTCCCGTCCCTCGATCCCCATCAGCGCCTTCAGAAGCGCATACGCGCCCTCCCGCTGATTCCGCACCGCAATCGCATGCTGCCGCGCATGGGCCAGCTCAGCCTCCGCTTTCAGGAGGTCCACCCGGGGCACCGCGCCTGCCTCCAGGAAGAGCTCCACATTCCGCTTATGTGCGGCGAGCTGTTCCAGCGATGCTTCCGCAGCTCTGAGAAGCTCCCCGAGCTGTGCAATCTTGTAAAAGGTGCTGCTCACATTGTATATGAGCCCCTGGCGGTCTGCCCGGTAGAGGTCCCCGGAAATGGACCTGTTGATTTCCGCTATCTTCACCCCACGGTCCAGCCTGCCTCCCCGGTACAGGGACACAAAAAAGGAGACGCCCACATCGTAAAGCGTTTTTTCGAATTCCGGGAAAGCGGCTCCTTCCAGCGGAGAGCCGGAAATGGGGGCAACGGGTGAAGGGTACCGGTAGCGGGTTATCCCGCCGTTCAGAGTGAGGGTGGGCAGTCTCTCCGTCTTTGCCGCAGTGATCCCATAGGACGCGCTCTCGATATCTTTTCCTGATGCGCGGACTCCGGGATTGTTCCTCAGCGCCAGAAAGACGGCCTCCGGGAGAGTGTACGAAGCGGCTCCGCTCTCTGCTGACGCCGCCCTCGTAAACAGGAAAAGACAAAGGAGAAAGACGAAGACCCTCATGGATACCTCCAGAGCGAAAATTCACTTGCTTGACAACAAAAAAATCATTCCACCCGAATGCATACTTCAAAATTTTCCCACATCTTCATTCCTTCGTCTACAAGGGAGTGCGAGAATCCCTTCAGGGACCAGAGAAGAGTCGAGATCTGCACCATGCCGATGAACATAGTGGCGGTCTTCAGCGGATCGATCTCCGGTCTGAAGAACCCCTTCTCCTGCCCTTCCCGTATCAGAAGGTGCACTTGTTCTGCATACCGGGTGATGAGAGCAAGAAATTTCTCTCTGAGCTCTTTATTTCCCCTATGCATTTCCTCGGAAAAAACAAGGCGGGGAATGCCCTCATTCGATTCGATGAGGGTGAGGTGGAACAGGAAAACCCTCTTCAGCTTCCCGACAGGATCACCACCGGAACCGAAGATGCCTTTGAAGCTCTCCATAATGTCATTCCCGATGATCTCCACCATCTCGGAGAGAATTTCATCCTTGTTCTTGAAGTGACGATACAGATTGGCCTCGGAGATGCCCACCTCCTGAGCGATGGAGGCAGTAGTGAGCGCCCTCACCCCGCGTTGCGCAATGATACGGAGAGCGGCCTGCGCTATCTGCTCCCTGCGCGTCTCCCTGTTTTTCCTTTCTCTCGGCTTTTCGGCGCTCATTCCTGCTTCTCCCCATCTTTAGTTAGTGAATATTTACTCACATTTTAGATAAGAGATAAACAGGCTGTCAACAACTTTCTGAGCGCAGGAGGGAAAAAGCTACCGTCCCTTATTGTTCGGTGTTCACTAAGCAGCCCACCATTCTGTCCCCTTTTCCTTCCAGTAGGGGCTGGAGATATCCTCGAATGCCGAGATCGCCGCGATAGCCCCCTGGCCTACCGCCGTGGCAATCTGCTTCACTCCCCCCGTCACA
>JADLDZ010000169.1 GCA_020846375.1 Nitrospirales bacterium
CGAACGGACCGGTCAGGATGCCGGAGCGGTTCTGTCCGCCCATTCCCCATATGTCAGGACAATTCAATACCCCGTCGGGAAAGATCGAGCTCTACTCATTGATGTATGCGGAGCGGGGCAAGAAATTTCCGGGTGAATGGAGCCCCCTGCCGGTTTACTATCCGCCGGCGGAGAGCGTCCAAGGGGATCCGGACCGGGCGAAGAAATACCCGCTGCATCTCACCTCACAGCATCCCCCGTACCGGACACACTCCCAGTTTTATACCGTCCCCTATATAAACGAGATAGATGGCCCCCCTTGGGTGGGGATCAACGCCGAGGATGCGCAGGAACGCGGCATTAAGGACGGAGATATGGTGCGGGTATTCAATGACCGGGGCGAGGTGCGCTGCCAGGCGCGTGTGAGGAACCGCTTCCTCCGGAGCGTCGTGGAGCTGGACAGCGGATACTATGTGAAGACGGGAGCCAATGCCAACATCCTCATGAGCCCGCGCGCAGCAGGGCCCAGGGATGTCGGCAACGGCATCATGCAGGAATATGACTTTCAACTCGACGGACATACCATTCCCTACAACGACTGCCTGGTCGAGATAAAAAAGTGTGAGGAGCGGACATGAGAGGTCCACGGATTCTATACTTTGACAGGGAGCGGTGTGTCGGCTGTCATGCCTGTGAAACTGCCTGCAAAATGGAGAACAACATCGAGGTAGGCCCCAAATGGATAGAAGTAGTGGAGCAGGAGGTCTCCCGGGGAGACGGCACCTGGCTCTTGCACTTCGTGCCGATGAACTGCAGGCACTGCACCAACGCGTTATGCGCCAGGGCATGCCCTGCAGGAGCGATCGGGACGGATGCGAACGGTGCTGTTCTGGTCAATAAAAACCGTTGTATCGGGTGTGCCGAATGCCTGCATGCATGTCCTTTCGGCTCCCCGCAGTTCGGACGGGACGGCTTGATGGAGAAGTGCACCCTGTGCGCCCACCGGGAGCCTGACGAGCCGACGGCGTGCGAGCAGCTCTGCCCGGTAGGAGCGATCAGCAGCGCCGCTCCTTCGGAAATTTCCTTACAAAGGCGGAAGAGATATCTGATAATGGCTTCTCCCGTGCTGAAAGCGGAAGAGAGATAACTTTTGTAAAACAGAGAAGGCGAATGCCCTGTTTCCCTGAGCAGCCCTCGTATCCACCAAAAAACTGAGTTGACGGACCTTCCCTCCCCTGGTACGGCACTGTCCGTTCTCCACCTCTCTGCAGGTGCTTTCGAGGACCATGGTATAATCATCACGTAAAGAAAAGGCGCAAGGAGGCCGCTATGTCTTACCGAAACATCTCCGCAGAGAGGCGCTCCGTCGCACGGGTGCCGGAAGAAGAGGAAGGGTGAGATTGCGCCGCCGCATCGCAGGAATCATCGCGCTCTTTCTCCTCATCCCCTCCTGTGCCCCGCTGCAGCAAAGAGCCGCCTTCGACGCCCTCTTTGACATGCCTGCTCTGTCTTCCGCCCAATGGGGTGTTGCCGTTTCTTCGCTGCGGACGGGGAAGGTCGTGTACCAACGAGAGGCGAACAGGGAGTTTGTTCCCGCTTCCGTCATGAAGCTCTTCACCACCGCCGCTGCGCTCGTCCGTCTCGGTCCTGACTTCAGGTATACCACTGCGCTCTACGCAGGAGGTACCCTGCGGGACGGAACCCTGCAGGGCAACCTGGTGATACGGGGGAGCGGGGACCCTTCCTTTGCGGGGAGATTCAGCGGAGAAGGGGCAACAGGGGTGTTCGCGCAGTGGGCGGACGCCCTGCAGCGCGCAGGGATACGGGAAATTGACGGAGATATCGTCGGGGATGATACTTTTTTTGATGGGCAGTACCTCGGGAGCGGCTGGTCGTGGGATGACGAGACCTTCGGATATGCAGCGCAAATAAGCGGACTCTCCTTTCATGAAAACAGCATCGATGTGGAGGTCTCTCCCGGCGGGGGGAAGGGTGCTCCCGCCGTAATCAGGATTTTCCCCGATACGCGCTATGTGACGCTCCTCAACCGGGCAATTACGGTGCCTGCCGATGAATCCGCCTCGTTACATTTCTACAGGTCTCCGGGTACCAATGTGGTGACCGTCTCCGGCCGGATCGCCGCCGGTTCCCCTGTCCTCCGGGAGGTGGTCAGCGTACATGATCCCGCCCTTTTTTCCGCTGTGGTTCTGAAAGAGGTCCTGGAGCGCAAAGGGATACGCGTCCGTGGAATACCGGTCGGTGCCGGGAGAAAGGGAGTGGTGCCGGAGTACGCTGCCATGAGGAGTATCGCCTCCCACAGCTCGCCGCCGCTGTATGAGATTGTCAGGATTGCCAACAAGTGGAGCAAAAATCTGTATGCGGAGCAGCTCTTCAGGACCCTGGGAAAGGTTTTGGGAGGGGAAGGCTCCACCGCCAGATCCTCCGAAGTGGTGAAAGAGACACTTTCCCGCATGGGGATAGACCCCGCTTCCATCGCCGTCTACGACGGCTCCGGTCTCTCCCGGCTCAATCTGGTTACCCCGCTCCATGTCCTCTCCCTCCTCGGCTTCATGGCCCGGCATGAAGCTTTTCCGTATTTCTACGACTCCCTTGCGGTCTCGGGGGTGGACGGAACCCTGCAAGAGAGGATGAAGGGCTCGGAGGCGGAAGGGAGAGTGCATGCAAAGACCGGCTATTTCAGGCATGTGCGGGCTCTTTCGGGGTACGTCGCCTCGAAGGGGGGCGATATGAAGGCATTCGCGCTGCTGCTCAATAATTATGTCGGCCCTGCAGCCGAGGCGCGCGCCCTGCAGGACGGGCTCTGCGGTATCCTCTTCCGGATGCCCTGAGACACTATCCTTTCCCCCTCTCCCGGCCCTCGGCCGCCCTCTCCCTTGATGGGAGAGGAATCCCCAGGAGTGTTTCACTCCCCTTGATAGGGAGGAGATTCCTGGGAGTATTTCCCTCCCCCGTGAGGGCATGGGCAATCAACCCCCCTCCTCCTCAAAGGTGGTTCCCCGCAAGCAGTTCCCTCCCCCCTCAAGGGGGAGGGCGAGGGAGAGGGTGAAAGAGCTTTTAGGCAGCCGGAGCAGCGCCGGGGAGGCTCCTGAATACTTCCGGAAACCTTCGGGGTTTTCCTTCCCTGTCGAGGCAGGCAAAGGTGACATAGGCCTCTGCGAGGAGGACACCGTCCCGCACGATATGGCTCTTCAGGACGATGCGTGCGTTCCTTCTCTCCGCTATTTCGGTGGTGATTTCGACGGTTTCTCCGAGCTTTGCCGGACGCTTATACCGGATATCCACATGGGTGATGGCAAAGATGAACCCCCGTCCATGGTACTCCGCAATGTCGATGCCCTGCTCCAGCATGAATTCGGTGCGTGCACGTTCAAGGTGGCGGAGGTAGTTCGCGTAATAGACGATCCCTGCGGCGTCGGTGTCCTCGTAGTAAATCTTTATCTTCATCCGGTGGGGCATGATGGCCTCCTTTCGATTCAGTTCCGGTCGCTCTCTATTATAGCCCGGACAGGAGCAAAGGACATACACCCCTCCCGTCCTTTCGGAGTGAAATCGCCCCTTTATGGAGTGATTTCGCGCTATAAAGGTAGTGAGAGGCCGACGGGGTGTGTTTGCAACCAGACTCCGTCTCCCTCCCGCCTGAACAGGAGGAGAGGTGGAACGGAAAATGCTCTTCCGAACGTATTCCGGATAGGTTCGTCCGGCCTTGCAACGGACAGGATCTGCCTGCACACTATGGAGGCCTTTTCGGTGGCGGATGCAAAAATGTCGGAAGAGCTGACAGGAGGAGAGCTGGATACATTACGACGGCGCATCGCAGAGCTGGAGAATACGGTACTACGGCACAGGGATTGCGAAAGGAGAATGCTCCGCATCAACACTGTCCTGAGGACGGCCTGCTCCCTCAATCAACTGATGTTGCAGCAAAACGACGAGGAGGTTTTGCTGAGGGAGATCTGCGGTCTCCTTACGGGAAGCCGGGGATATAATAATGCGTGGATCGTTCTCCTCGATAAATCGAAGAGGCTTGTCACGCTCAGGGAGGCTGTCCCGGAGAAGGGTTTTGACGAGATAGCCCGTGGAATGCACGATGGCAAGTGGCCCCCCTGCACGCAAAGAGCGCTGGACCCGCCCGACGTGGAGGCGATACTCAATACCCCCTCTTCCTGCAACGGATGTCCCCTGGCGGAAAGCTACAGGGGTGGGAAGGGTATGAGCGTGCGCCTGGAGCATTCCGGCAGGCTCTACGGTTTCCTGGTGGTCTCTGTTCCTGCCCATGGCATAGATGATGACGATGAAGAAAAGTCCGTGTTCCGGGAAATAGCGCGGAATGTAGCCTTCGGGCTGTGCCGTATCGAGGGGGAAAGGATGCGCTGCCGGGCGCTGGAGACACTCAGGAAATCGGAGGAAAGATACCGGGATCTCTTCGAGAACGCCATTGACCCTCTCTTCATCCTCGATGACGGACTGAACTTCCGTGATGTCAATAAGCGTGCGGTCGGGCTGCTCGGGTATTCACGGGAGGAGATCCTCCACATGAACCTCCATGAAATAATCCCTTCCGATCAGATACTTAGGCATGAGATCGAAAGGGAAAAACTGCAAAGGGAGGGAGCCTGCGAGAAATTCTCAGGGAAGATGCGCAGGAAGGATGGATCCCTCATTGATGTCGAGGTGAGTTCCTCCGCCATTATCGAGGAGGGGGTGGTGGTGGGCTCTCGCGATATTGTGCGGGACGTTACCGAGCGCACGAGGATGGAAGAAACGGTCCGGTATCAGGCCTACCACGACTTCCTTACCGGCCTTCCCAATCGGATGCTCTTCATGGAGCACCTTACGCGTGAACTGCACCAGGCACGCCGGAACGGCTCCATGCTGGCTGTCCTCTTCACGGACCTCGACCGTTTCAAGTACGTCAACGACACTCTGGGGCATGCGGTGGGGGATCAGTTGATACGGGAGGTGGCGGGGCGCCTGAGGGCCTGTATGCGCGAGTCGGATACGGTTGCGCGCATCGGGGGAGATGAATTCACCATGCTCCTCCCCCGTATCGGTCAGCCGGACGATGCCGCCTTCACGGCGAGAAAGATCATATCGGTCCTTCAGCACCCCTTTTTCATCGAGGGACATGAGCTCCATATCTCCACCAGCACCGGGATCAGCACCTATCCCGACGACAGCGAAAACGCGGAGACACTGCTGAAAAACGCGGATGTGGCCATGTACCACGCGAAAGAGCTCGGCAGGAACAACTACCAGTTCTATAATCCCTCCATGAACGCGAGGACGATCGAAAGGATGCTTCTGAAAAACAGCCTGCGCCAGACCATCGCGCGCAGCGAACTGGTGTTGTTCTATCAGCCCCAGGTGAATGTAAGAACAGGACAGATCGTCCATATGGAGGCGCTTGTCCGCTGGCAGCACCCGGAGCTGGGCACGCTCACTCCCCTGCAGTTCATCCCCCTCGCCGAAGAGACGGGGATGATCGTTTCCATCGATGAGTGGGTGCTGCGTACCGCATGCTCTCAGAACAGGGTGTGGCAGGAAGCGGGCAGCCCGAACCTGCGGGTTGCGGTGAACCTTTCGGCGCGTCAATTCCAACAGCGCAATTTTGTGGAGAGAGTCTCGAAGATTCTGCAGGAGACCGGCATGGATCCCGGCTTCCTGGAGCTTGAGGTCAGCGAGAGCTCCGCCATGCAGAGCATCGAGCATGCCCTCCCCGCCCTGATCAGACTGAGTAAGATGGGTGTCGGGCTCTCTATCGACGACTTCGGCACGGGCTGCTCGCCGCTGAGCTGCCTGAAGAGGCTGCCGATCCGGAGACTCAAGATCGATATGTCTCTCATCCGGGGCATCCCGCATGACCCCGATGACCAGGCCATTGTCGGCGCGGTGATCGCCATGGCGCACCAGCTCAAGCTGGAGGTGGTTGCCGAGGGGGTGGAGACGGCGGAACAGGTGGTCTTTCTTCATGCCAACGGATGCGAGAATCTGCAGGGTTTTTTCTTCAGTGTGCCTCAGCCCGCGGAGGAGTGCGAAGGGTCGATGCGCTGCACCGGCGGCCACTATCCGGTCTGAAGAGTAGGGTGTGTCAGCAGCCAGTCGCTGCAGAAGCCGCTGCCGCAGGAGAAGATAGCGTGCATGCACACCCTGGGGAAGTGCGGGAGGACGGGAGCTATTCTTTCCGGACGGCCAGCTTGTTCAGAGCGTTGATGTACGCTTTTGCAGCGGCGACGATGATATCCGTGTCCGCTCCATGACCACGGACGGTCCTGCCGTCTTCTCCAAGGGTTACGGAGACCTCGCCCAGGGCATCGGTCCCGCCGGTAATGCTCTTTACCTCGAATTTCAGGAGGTTGCTTCGGGTTTCGGTAAGGGCTGCCAGCGCCCGGTACACCGCATCCACCGGACCATCCCCGTGCTCCACCCGGTCGAAGACTTCCCCGTGTATTTTCAGCTTCAGCGCTGCGGTGGGCTTC
>JADLDZ010000170.1 GCA_020846375.1 Nitrospirales bacterium
ATCCTGACCCGCCATGAGCAAGGGGCCGTCCATGCGGCCGACGGATACGCACGGGCGACCGGAAAACCCGGAGTCGTTCTGGTTACCTCGGGGCCCGGCGCCACGAACACGGTCACCGGCATCGCCAATGCCTCCATGGATTCCACTCCCCTCGTGGTATTGACCGGCCAGGTCCCCACGATGCTTATAGGGAATGACGCCTTCCAGGAGGCGGATATCGTCGGGATCACCCGGCCCTGTACCAAGTACAACGTTCTTGCCAAAGACGTCAAAGACCTGGCGAACCAGATACACGAGGCCTTTCACATCGCTACTACGGGCAGACCCGGACCGGTGCTGATCGACCTGCCCAAGGACGTCACCTCAAGCAAGGCCGAATTCTCCTGGAGCAAGGAAGTCTCTCTCAGGAGCTACAACCCGACATACGAGGGCAATAAATGGATGATCGAAAAGGCCGCCCACGAAATCGCCCGCGCCAAAAGGCCCGTCATCATAGCGGGAGGAGGCTGCATTATTTCGGGAGCTGCGCAGGAAGTGCGGGAACTGGCGGAACATGCCGGCATCCCCGTTACCATGACCCTTATGGGACTCGGCGGCTTCCCCGGCTCCCATGCACTTTCCCTGGGGATGCTCGGCATGCACGGCACGTATTATGCAAACAAGGCGGTACAGGAATCCGATCTCCTCATCGCCGTCGGTATGCGATTCGATGACCGCGTAACGGGGAAAATAGAGGGATTCGCACCACACGCCAAGATAGTGCATATCGATATTGACCCGACTTCCATCAGGAAAAACGTACGGGTGGACATCCCCGTCGTAGGCGATGTCCGGCACGTGCTTACCGTTCTCAACAAGCTGATGAAAAAGGATGTCAAAGAGCCGTGGGAAGAGATAAGGAAGGCCTGGCTCAAGCAGATCGCGGAGTGGAAGAAGGAGCATCCCCTTACCTACACGCACCGGGAGGATGTCATCAAGCCCCAGTTCGTTGTAGAGAAGATCCATGAGCTGACCAAGGGAGATGCCATCATTACCACGGAGGTCGGCCAGAACCAGATGTGGGCGGCGCAATACTACCGGTTCGACAAGCCGAGGAGGTTCCTGACCTCGGGCGGACTCGGAACCATGGGATACGGTTTTCCCGCCGCCATCGGCGCCCAGCTCGCCTATCCCGACAAGCTCGTCATCGATATCGCGGGGGACGGCAGCATTCAGATGAACATCCAGGAGCTCGCCACTGCGGTCATCTACAAGCTCCCCGTAAAGGTGGCCATCCTGAACAACCGCTTCCTCGGCATGGTCAGGCAGTGGCAGGAGCTTTTCTTCCAGGAAAGATACTCCCATACGAACCTGGACGTCACTCCCGATTTCGTCGAGCTCGCCCATGCGTACGGTGCGGTGGGATTGAGGGCGACAAAACCGAGCGAGGTGGAGCCCGTCCTGAAGGAATCGTTCAAAATAAAGAAACCCGTCTTCATCGACTTCGTCATCGACTGGAGGGAGAAGGTCTACCCCATGGTGCCTGCGGGGGCCACACTGGATACCATGCTCTTCGAGGAGAAAGAGAAAAAGTCCGAAAAGAAACTCAAGGCCGTCAAGTAAGGGAGGGTTATAGATGAGACATACGATTTCTGTGCTTGTGGAGAACAAATTCGGTGTGCTTTCTCGGGTAGCCGGCCTTTTCAGCGGCAGGGGATACAACATTGAGAGCCTCTCCGTGGGGGAGACCATCGACCCGCAGGTCTCCGTCATGACGATTGTGACCACAGGCGATGATTGGATCATCGAACAGATCACCAAGCAGCTCAACAAGCTGATCGACGTCATAAAGGTTACGGACCTGACCGAGCTCGACCATGTGGAGAGGGAGATGGTGCTGATCAAGATCGCCCCCCGCCAGGAGAACAAGGCGGAAGTATTGCGGATCGCCGAAATATTCAGGGGGCGGGTGGTCGATTCGAGCCCTTCCACCTATACCGTGGAAATTACCGGCGACGAGGGGAAAATCGAGGCATTCATCGAGCTCATGAAGCCGATGGGGATCAGGGAGTTCGTAAGGACAGGAAAGGTTGCAATCGCAAGGGAAACAGTAAAAAAGAAATAGTGTACGGCTGCGGTTTCCCCTGCACGCGCAGCGGAACACCGTCCTGCAGCCGGCACGAGGGAGGCATATGAGCGGCACAGTTTACTTGATCGACGTAACAAACAGGGACGGGGTACAGACCTCACGGATACTTCTTCCGAAGCTTTCGAAGACCATGCTGAATATCTATCTCGACGAGATGGGCATCTACCAGAGCGAGATCGGCTTTCCGACACTGAAACATGAGGTGAATTACATCAATGCCAACCTCGAACTGGCAAAGATGGGTGCGGTAAAGAGGACACACCTCGAAGGGTGGTGCCGGGCGGTGCCCGAAGACATAGCCCTTTCCTTCAAGAATTGTCCCGGACTAAAGCACCTGAACATCTCGATGTCCACTTCCGAGATCATGCTCCAAGGGAAGTTCATGGGCAGGAAATCGTGGAAGGACATTCTGAAGACCGTAGCCGATTCCATCAGAATGGCAAAAGAGCTCGGCGTCGAAACGGTGGGAGTGAATGCGGAGGACGCCTCACGGACGGAGCTCGACAGGCTCATTGAATTCGCCCTGAACGGCAAGGAGGCGGGTGCGGACAGGTTCCGCTATTGCGATACCCTAGGGGCGGACGACCCCATTACCATCTATGAGAGGATCAAAGCACTTTCCTTTGCCACCAAGTTCCCCGTGGAGATGCATTGCCACAATGACCTCGGAATGGCCGAAGCCGTCTCCGTTGCAGGGGCCCAGGGCGCCATCGAAGCGGGAGTCGATGCCTATATCAATACGACCATCAACGGGTACGGAGAGAGGGCGGGCAACTGCGACCTCGTCTCCACCATCCTCGCCCTCAAATTCTCCCACGGATTGAAGGATAAGGTTCCCCTTGACGAGCATGTGGATCTGAAGAAATCCTGGAGAATCGCCAAGTACGCCTCCTATGCCTTCAACCTCCCCATCCCCATCGGCCAGGTGGGCGTAGGCGCCAACGCCTTTGCTCATGAATCCGGCATTCATGCGGACGGGGCGCTCAAGGACAGGAGGAATTACGAACTGTACGATCCCGAGGATGTGGGGAGAGGAGAGCCGGAGCTTCTGGAGACGGGACGTGTCATCACGACCGGAGAATATGGGGGCATCAAGGGATTTCGCCACGTTTACAGCAAGTTGGGGATCGAATTCCATGATGACAACGAGGCCAGAAGGATCCTCGAGCTTGCGCAGTACGCCAATCTCCACACGCAGAAACCCCTCACCGATGATGAGCTGAGGCTCATTGCAAAATATCCTGAAGTCGTGAGAGGCATTCTGACGGTCAATAC
>JADLDZ010000171.1 GCA_020846375.1 Nitrospirales bacterium
CCCTGGTGAAGCAGTACCAGAAGCTGCTCTCCCTCGATAACGTCCGCCTGAAATTCACGGAGGCAGCGCTGCACGCCATTGCGAAGAAGGCTATCGACAGGAAGACGGGCGCCCGCGGACTGAGGGCCATCCTCGAGGACGTGATGCTCGATGTCATGTACGAGATCCCTTCCAGGACGGGGGTGGTCGAGTGCATCATCAATGAAGAGGCGATCGAAAAGAGGGGACATTCGCTTCTCGTATACGAAGACAGGGCGGAATCGGCATAAGGAATTTCGTGATGCGCGGCGCTGCGGGGCGGTGCCCCCTGCCTTTACCGGCTGCGCCGCATTTTCGGCTGCGCATCGCGGCCCTTCCGCGCCGCCGCTTTTTCCAGCGCTTTCCTGAAGCCTTCCCGGAGGTCCGTGTCCTGGACCGCGGAGAGGGTCTGGTCGATCCACTCCCTTTCCCGCGCAGAGAGGGGAGGCGGTTCTTTTGTCGTACTTCTTTCCGGAGCGTTCCCCCGTGCCCGGTACACCGCTCCATGCCGGAACCTCACGTTCTTTATATGATACGCCTGCAGCTTGCCCGCGACTTCCTGTTTGTAGAACTTCAACTGCTGCATCCATACCGGGGAATCGACATTGATGAGCAACTCTCCCTCTTTTATCTCGGCAGGGTAGGTATGGAGGGAGAGGGGTTCGCCGAAGAGGTTTCTCCACTCTTTCTGCAGGGAGGCGAGCCGCACCTTTTCTTCCAGTCCCAATTCCCTCAGGAGGGAGGCGAGGATAGAGCGTGCGTCCCTCATGAGGAAAAGAAGATGCAGCAAAAGAGAGGGGGCAAAAGGACGGGGACGGGAGCGGAAGGCGGGATCCGGAAGCCGTTCACAGCCTGTTCCTCACTGCCGGCTTCCCATGGGAATCAGACTGCCTTCACGACTTTCCCGGACCTGATGCAACGGGTGCAGACATATGCCTTCTGCGTGGCGTTGTTCCTGACGATTCTGACCCTCTGGATGTTCGGCATCAGGACATTCTTGGTTTTGTTATTCGCATGGCTTACGTTGTTGCCGACCATCCGTTTTTTTCCGCAAACAGAACAGCTTGCCATAATTCACCCTCCTTTGTTCATTGCATTAAAAAGTCTTTTATGATAACATTTCATGAGTAATGTTACAAGTATGCTGAAGAAAAGTGCGGAGTAAGAGACAAGGGGTAAGAGGTTTTTTTTGCTTTCCGCTTCCTGTTCCTGTTTTCCCACTTTAAAACCGGAGGGAGAGAGTATAGATGTCTATCCAGGAGATAAAGAGCACCGAGCTGGCGAAAGAGTTGGGCGTAAAAGCGACCGATGTGGTGAAAGAGACCGGCAGAATGCGCGGTGTCGAGTACAAAAAAGGTACGACCAACGTGAAGCTCAGTGCAGAGGAAGCGGAAACCATCAGGGGCATTTTCCTCGGA
Organism: Nitrospirales bacterium; assembly: GCA_020846375.1. Classification (GTDB taxonomy): domain Bacteria; phylum Nitrospirota; class Thermodesulfovibrionia; order Thermodesulfovibrionales; family Dissulfurispiraceae; genus Nitrobium. Next base: position 1,437 of record JADLDZ010000171.1, read on the forward strand.
AGGGTCACCCCTGAAGACAGGGAGCGGCAGGAGAGAAAGGAGCTGACTGCCCTGCAGGAAACCCCTGAAGAGGGCGAGAGACAGGAAGAGCCCGAGAGGGGCGTGGAGCGGAAAGAGCGTCCTTCTCCTGTCCGGGAGAGGGAGCAGGAGCCGCCTCTTGTTGCAGGAGAGGCGGAAATCACCGTCGTGGAAGAGGCTCCCCCCGCTGAGCCCGCCCCTGTCGCGGCTCCCGAAGAGGATGAAGAGCCCAAGCTTCCCGACAGGTTCAAGAAAGAGATGGAAGTAGATAAAGTAGAGAAAATCAAGGTGAAACCCGGGATGCAGAAGGCATTCCAGGCGATCCGGCGCATAGAGCCCAAGAAGTGGGCCGACCAGAAGGGGGGAGGGGGCAAGAGGCTGAAGGACAGGTTCCGGCGGCCCGAAGTGCCTCTGCAGCCGCAGATAACCGCTCCCAGGAAGAAGTCCATAAAGCTGGAGGAGGGGACAACGGTCAAGGCCTTTGCCGACCTGATCGGGGTAAAGATCTCCGATGTGATCAAGAAGCTCATGGAGCTGGGGTATATGGCGACCCTCAACCAGCCCATCGACATGGATGCCGCCCTTCTCGTGGCGGAGAGTTTCGGCATAAAGGTGGAGACCGTCTCGGCGGAGCATCCGGATGTGGTTGAAGAGGCGGCTGAGGATGAAGCGTCCCGCATGCCGAGGCCACCGGTCGTCACCATCATGGGACATGTCGACCACGGGAAGACCTCCCTGCTTGACGCCATCCGCGAGACGAAGGTCACCGAGACGGAAGCGGGCGGGATTACCCAGCATATCGGGGCGTATAAGGTTTCGCTGCAAGGAAAGGCTATCGCCTTCCTCGATACCCCTGGCCATGAGGCCTTTACGGCGCTGAGGGCGAGGGGCGCCAAGGTGACGGACATCGTGGTCCTCGTGGTCGCCGCGGATGACGGGGTGATGCCGCAGACCGTCGAGGCCATCGATCACTCGAAGGCTGCCAATGTGCCTATTGTCGTTGCAGTCAACAAGATCGACAAGCCCGAGGCAAATCCCACACGGGTACGGAATGAGCTCGCGGAGCGCGGGGTGGTATCCGAAGAGTGGGGCGGTCAGAATATCTTTGTGGAGGTTTCCGCGAAGAAGAGGATAGGGATCGAGCATCTGCTCGAGATGATCCTGCTCCAGGCGGAGGTGATGGAGCTGAAGGCGAACCATAGCAAACCCGCACGGGGGACCATCATCGAAGCGAAGCTCGACAAGGGGCGGGGGCCTGTGGCAACCGTACTGATCCAGTCGGGGACCCTGAAGATAGGCGATGCCTTTGTCGCGGGAACGACTTCGGGCCGCGTGAGGGCGCTGATCGACGATACGGGGAAGAAGATCACCGAAGCAGGCCCTTCGACGCCGGTGGAGGTCATCGGTTTTGCGGAGGTGCCTACTGCCGGCGATGTGTTCTCGTGTGTCGAGGACGAAAGAAAGGCGCGCCAGATCGCCCTGGCGAGACTCCATAAGCTGCGGCTCGCTGAAATAGCGCGCCACAGGAAGCTGACCCTCGACGAGTTATATGCAAGAATAAAGGACGGACAGATCAAGGAACTGAACATCGTCATCAAAGGCGATGTTCAGGGGTCCGTGGAAGCCATCAAGAAGTCCCTCGAGGACATCACCCATCCGGAAGTCAAGGTGCGGGTTATCCATGCGTCGGTGGGCGGCATCAACGAATCCGATGTCATGCTGGCGGCTGCTTCCAATGCGATCATCATCGGGTTCAATGTCCGCCCCGAGCTGAAAGCCGCGCAGACTGCCGATAAAGAGGGTGTGGACATACGGCTCTACAATATCATTTATGTCGCCATCGAGGATGTGCGGAAGGCCCTCGAGGGGCTCCTCGAGCCGACTCTCCGGGAGAAGGTCCTGGGACGGGCGGAAGTCAGGCAGACTTTCCATGTATCGAGGCTCGGCACCATTGCGGGCTGCTATGTAACCGATGGGATGATCAGCCGCTCCAGCGACGGCATACGGGTCATCAGGGACAATATCGTGGTCTACGAGGGGAAAATCGCCTCCGTGAAGAGATTCAAGGATGATATAAAGGAGGCCCAGACAGGCTACGAGTGCGGCATCACCATAGAGAATTTCAATGACCTGAAGATCGGTGACATCCTGGAGAACTATATCATCGAAAAGATAGCGGCAAAACTGTAAGAATTCGCGCCCCTGACTGATTGCGAGCCATGCGCTCTCTCCGGGGGCCATCAACTACGGGCTACCATGCATCCATATAAACGCTCACAGAGATTAAACATACTGCTGCGGGAAGAGATTGCCGACATTATCATGCGGAGAGTAAAGGACCCCCGCCTGGGATTCGTCACTGTTACCGACGTGGAACTGTCCGAGGATCTCAAAATTGCTCGTGTGTTTGTCAGTGTCCTCAAGGAGGAGGAGCGGGAGCAGACTCTCGAAATCCTGAATGCGGCGAAAGGACTTATCCGCAACGAAGTCTCGAAACGTGTCAGGGTGAAGTTCATTCCCACCCTCGAATTCAGGATCGATGCTTCCATAGCACGCGGCGACAGGATCGACCGCCTCCTGAGGGAAATCAAAGAAAAGGAGATCCCGGAGGAAGAAGGCAGCTCTTCGGAGGAACAGTGATTCGTGCCACCCCCTGCTGAACTTGTCGATTTCCTGAAGAAGGAAGACCGGTACCTGATCGTATCCCATCTCAATCCCGATGGAGATACTCTCGGTTCCGCCACCGCCCTCGCCCTCGCGCTGGAGGCGATGGGGAAAAGGACGCTTCTTCTCTGCAGGGACAGTGTCCCCGGGCAATACGCATTCCTGCCCGGCAGCACCAGGTACCGCACCTTCGACCAGGCGTTCTCACCGGATGTCCCCCTGGACGAATTCAGGAACCTCATCCTCGTGGACTGCAACGAAATAGAGCGTACCGGAATGGAGAGGTCCCCGCTCTCTTCTCTCTCCTTTCAGCATTCCGTGGTGATCGATCACCACGAAACGGAAAAGACTTTCGGCGACTTCCGCTGGGTGGTGCCCGAAGAAGCAGCCACCGGCATGATGGTGCATTCTCTCCTGCAGGCTCTCGG
>JADLDZ010000172.1 GCA_020846375.1 Nitrospirales bacterium
TACTCCATCCTGCAGTGGGGGCATATCCTCCTCACCAGCCGCTGCGCCATGACGGCGAGGAGGGACGAGGACATGAGGAACCTGTCCACATTGAGGTCCATCAGCCTCGGGATGGCGGTGACGGCGTCATTGGTATGCAGCGTGGAGATGACGAGATGCCCGGTGATGGAGGCGCGCACCGCTATCTTCGCCGTCTCCTCGTCCCTGACCTCTCCCAGGAGCATCACGTCGGGGTCCTGCCGCATGAAGTTCCGGCTCGCCAGGGCGAAGTCGTAGCCCGCCTTTTCATTCACCTGGGTCTGTTTGATGAAGGTGACCTTGTATTCCACCGGGTCCTCCACGGTAATGACGTTCCGCTCGAGGATATCCACTTCGCGCAGCGCGGCATAGAGGGTGGTCGTCTTGCCGCTCCCGGTGGGCCCCGTGACCAGGATGATGCCGTAGGGCTTCCGGAAGAGGGCCTTGATCTTCGCCGTATTCTCCGGGTCGAATCCCAGTTCGTCGATTCTCGGGAGGTCTCCGGTCCCCGCGAGCACCCTCATCACGATGTTCTCCCCGTAGATGCTCGGGACGGTGGAGATGCGCACGTCGTACTTCTTGCTCAGGAAGGCGAAGGTGAAGGAGCCGTCCTGGGGCAGCCGCTGCTCCGCGATATCGAGCTGGGAGAGGATCTTGAGGCGCGAGGCCACGCCGTTGTGGGCCGCCTTCGGGAGCCCGTGCCCGTACTGCAGGACACCGTCAATCCGGTAGAAGACATGGACGATATCGGGAGCGGGGGTGATATGGATGTCCGTGGCGTTCTTCCGGATCCCGTCCATGATGAGGAGGTCGGTCAGGAGGGTCACGTTGCTCCCGCTGGCAAAGGCCGCCTCTCTGATCTCGCCGATGACCGCGTCAATCCTCTTCTGGATAGGGTTTTCGAGAAAGAAGTACGACCTCTCCATCGTGTCGTTGAAGCTGGAGGCGTCGACCATGAGGACGCGGGGCTGCTGCTTCGTCAGCCGTGTAGCGGTATCCACCGCGAGGATATTGCTCGGGTTGGTCACACCGATCGCCAGCCTTCCGTTCTCCACGGCCAGGGGCATGAACCCCGTCTTTTCCGCGATGTCCTTTGGCACGACACGCAGCGCCTCGTCGGAGACGGGGAACAGGCCGAGGTCGATGAACTCGAGGCCCGACTGCTCGGCCAGGATCCGGGCCATCTCCTTCGCGGAGACGAACCCCAGCTTGATGAACGCATCACCGAGCAGGTCTCCGGTGATCCGCTGATGGGTGAGAGCGATGCGGAGCTGCCTGTCGTTGATGAGCCCCTTTGCCTTCAGTAAGTCGCCGATCCGTATCGTCGCCATTTCTTTCTATTTCCGGCACACCAGCCTTTATTTCGCTATGATGAAAGGCCGCAGTATCACCACCAGCTCCGATCCGCTCTCCTGCTTGTTTCTGCTTTTGAAGAGGCTGCCCACCACCGGAAGGCTGCCCGCCCCCGGCACCTTGTTGTCCTGGAGGCTCTCCGTCCGCTGTATCAACCCCCCGATGACGACCGTCTGGCCGTCCCGGACCTTCACCGTCGTGCTCATCTCCCGGAGGTCCACGGTGGGCAGGGATATCTGGGTCTGGTTGCCCTCCTCCCCGATGTTCTTGCTTTCAAGCTCCACGAGGTTCGAGATGATCGGGGTGATGGTGAGGGATATCTCGCCGGTCTCGTTGATATAGGGCACGATGCCGATCACCATGCCCGACAGCACGCTGCTGGTATCGACAGAAAACGTGGTGATCGGAGTAGTCCCGGTGCTGGTCGTCGAGGTCACCCTCGATATGAAGCTCTTGTTTCTCCCCACGCTGAGGAGGGCAGACTGCCCGTTCATGATGTGCACCCGTGGGTTCGAGAGGGTCCTGACCTCCCCCTGGGTCTGGAGGGCGTTGAGCAGAGCGGAAACATCGAGCGTTGTCGAGCCGATATTGAACCTGTGGGCGAACTGGGCGGCCAGCGAAGGGCTCCCGGCAGGGACGACAGAGGAGAAATTCTGCGTGGAGATGCCGGCGCTCCCGTTATCCCAGGTGGAGAGGAAGCTCCAGTCGACTCCCAGTTGGAAATTGTCGGTGAGCTGCACCTCGATGACTTTCGCCTCCACCAGCACCTGCCTGCTGATCACTTTCCGCACCGTATCCAGGTAGCGCTCCACTCTCTCCAGATCCCGCAGGGGAGCGGTCACCACGATGGTGCCCGTCATCCGGTTGAGGGTGAAGCTCCCCGCAACAGCGGACCGCCCCGGCTGCTGGGGGGTCTGTTGGACACCCGGCTGTCCGGGCAACGGCGCGCCCGACGGTGCGGCGGCCTGGGGAGGTGCAGCGCCCGCTCCCAGGATGCTCCTCAGCGACTCGTCAATTGACCTCCAGAAATCGAAGGCGGCCTTGTCGCTTTCCGTTTGCAGGGACACATTCCCCTTGATGGTGGAGCTCCCGCTTCCGCCGCTCCCGCCGCTTCCGCCCGTGCCGGTGCCTCCTGTGGTGGTGGCCCCTCCCAGGATATCGCCGCCCAGATCGATGGAGTAGGACTGCACGAGGCCGGGATGTCCCAATTCGTAAATGCGGGTGTCCACCGCCTTGACGATGAGCATGTTGTTCTTTATGGTGTAAAAGTAGTCGACGGAAGAGAAGATGCTCGCCAGGGCATCCTCCGCGCTCACATTCCGCAGGGTCAGGGTCAGGAGCACCTCGGGGTTCACCTCCCTCTCCATCATGAGATTGAGCCCGGTGGCCTCCGCGATCACATGGAGCACGTCCCGGAGGGGGGTGTTCCGCGCCACGATGTCCACGATCCTCGTCCGCAGCGGGGAGACCTCCTCGATTGCAGGGACGAAGTCAGGGGTGGGCGGTTCCGGCGGGACAGGAATCTCCCTCTTCGTCTCCCGCGCCTCTTTCGGGAGCTGCACCTCCCTCTTGATATCCGTCGAAGCGCACCCGGACAGGGAGAGGATGCCGTACGCGGCGAGCAGGGAGCAGCAGGCCGCGGAGAGGGCGCGCAGCACTGCCGGCTTCCCGGAGCCGGACGTCTCAGGGAGGGATATGCCCTCCGCTCTCCTTTCTGTCAGCGCCTTCATTCCAGCTTTATCCATCTCGACTCATTCCGCCCCTTGATCATCACCCCGTCCCTCCCTATCCTCTCCACCTTACCGGCATGTATCATATCACCTTCCTTCACCACAATACCATTGATTACCGCTATCCTCCGGTCCCCGTTCACCAGGACCATCGAGACATCGATTCTCTCCTGCACGCTCTGCTGCGGTGCAAGCTGCGCCAGGGGGGTGGAGGGGAACGAATTCCCGGAGGCGGCGGAGGGGGAGGCGGAAGGGACGGCCCCGGGCATCGGGAGAGGGCTGTCGAGGGAGGTGACCGTAAGGGGCTGCCTGACCGGAAAAACCCTGACCTCAGCGGGTGCAAGGCCGGAGAGGCTCTCTTCGGCGGGCGAGAGGGACGGCTTCACCTTCAGGAAGGAGAATACGATGCCAACCGCGAAGACCGCACAGACGGGAAGCGCGGCCAGGAGGAGCAGGGAGCGGTGCGCTCTCACCGGAACTCCTCCACTTTCGGCATCTTCATGACCCCTCTTATCTCGTACATGACCGCAGCCCTCTCCGTGCCCCCCGTCTGAGAGAGGGAAAGCGCGGTAATGATGAAGAAGGGGAAGCGCAGCGATTGGAGGTGCCCCACCGTGTTGACGAGAGAGGAGTAGTCTCTCATCGCCGCCCGTATGGTGACCGGCAGGAGGAGCTCCTCCCCGCCGGAGTCGAACGGGGCGATAGAGATCTCGGCATCCCGCATCTTCGACTTCAGCGCATCGAGGCCGGTCAGGATCAGGGCCTCTGCCCGCGCACCACCGAGCCCGGAGGGAACGGCGCCTCTCACTTCCGCGATCACCCCACGCATCCCCTGTGCCGCTGCCTTCATCGTGGCGAGATTACCCTCTGCCTGGCGCAGCGAGGAAAGGGTGGCGGAGAGGGTGTCCCCGTACTTCTTTGTGGCAATGCCCCCCGCAAGCACCACCGCAAAGACGGCTGCGGAAGCACAGTAAAGCGAGAACATCCCTTTCAACCTGCTGTCCATGGTCTTGTCACTTCCCGCTGTATTTCGCCTCTATCTGAAAGCTCCTGCCCTTCAGATCCAGGGTGCTTGCCGTCACTTCAGATCCTTCCGTCCTCTTCATCTTCTCCACCGCCTGCTGATACGCCTGCTGCGTCTCCGCATACCCTTCGGCTTCAATATCGCCCCTGATCTGCACCCGCACGGCGCCTGCTTCGGAAGAGAGATCGAGAGAGCGGATATGCACCCGTTTGAGGGAGGAGCCGCCCAGGGCCGAGAGGGCCACCAGTGCCTTCTGCATATCGGACGAGGCATACGCGCTCTCGAGGGACCGCGCGAGGGGGAGGAGTCTCTCCCA